>JAJDFU010000590.1 GCA_020528935.1 Saprospiraceae bacterium
AAGTCCCAACAGGTGGGAAAAAACCTAGCAAAAAAAAAGAAAAAAAGCCCCGCCAGTCCGCATGCGGCAAAGACCAGCAGGTACTGGTTGTGCGGCATCAGTTCCATACCGGTGAGGGTCGGATAATGCGCCCGAAGAAATTCGTCCGTGGCATCCCGGATATCGCCTATGCCGACGCCCAGCCAGGGGTGCGCCCGACCGATCTCCCAACCTGCCTGGAGGGTGGCCAGCCGGCGTGGGTCGCTGAGGTGGGTAATGTCCTCGCCTTTGCGAAATTGTTCGAGGCTCCACAGGCTGTAGCCGATCTTGTTCTGCAGGGTGGGAACAAAGGTATAGGCGGCCCAGGCCGTGCCGCCGGCCAATATCATCAGCAGGGCGGCCATTTTCCAGTTGCGGCTCCTCATCAGGGCGCGCAGGGCGAGGTAGCCCATCCAAAGGTACAGGCCCAGCAGGCCCGAGCGCACGGCCAGCACGTGCAGGTAAAGGAAAAGAAACAGCAGACCGGCCAGGATACCGCCCCGGTGATAGCCCCCCTGCGCTGCCGGGGGTTGGCTGTACAGGTGCCAGCCTCCGGCCATGGCGATCACCACCAGCAGGCTGTAGCGAATGTGGTGTATGGGCGTGGGTAGCAAATGGCCCTGTTTATAGGCCTCGATGGTAGCTTCCAGGTCGGGCAGCGCCACCAGCAGGCCGGCCAGGGCTGCCCCCACCATGAGCCAGAAAAAATAGTGGAGAAAGCGGAAGTAGACGGCCCGGTCGAAGCGCGGAATGGACAGCACTGCCCAGGGCAATAGCAGAAAGGGCAGCTTCATGCGCACCCGCTCCAGAAAGTCTGCCTGATTGGCACTCCACGGCCAGGTGAGCAGGTAGGTCCAAAACAGGAGGGTGAGCACGGGCAGGGGCCTCCAGGCCCAAAACCGGCGGGTGTTGGCGGGCAGATCCTGATTGATGAGGGCGTTGCCCACCAGCACCATCATGCCGATGCTCAGAGCCGCCCGCGACACCAGCAGCCCCACCAGCATGGTGAGCAGGCTCAGCATGCCCAGGGGCTGATGCAGGGCCCGCCAGGTGGCCGGCCAGTCGATTGCGCCGGACTCAGTCCTGCAGATTCCCATAGGCGATGAAGTGGGGATTGCGCAACACGGGTTTGTTGTAGAGCAGGGTCTGCGCCCGTTCGGCTTCCACCACGCGGCCGCCGGCCTCCTCCAGGATGATCTGCGCCGCTCCGGTATCCCACTCCATAGTGGGCGCCAGGCGGGGATAGATGTGGGCTTCGCCCCGGGCCAGGAGCAAAAACTTCAGCGAGCTGCCCTTGGATACGGTATGTGGGCGCACGAGGTTCTCGATAAAGGCCCGGGTCTGCTCGTTGAGGTGCGAGCGAGAGGCGACGATGTTCAGGCCGGGGTCGTTTCGCCGGAAGGTGGCGGCCTCCAGTTTTTTGGTTTTTCCATTGGCCTTCAGCCAGGCCCCCCGCCCCTGTTCGGCCAGGTAGAGCTCTTCCAACACCGGAGCGAGCACGACGCCCAGGATGGGGCGCTGCCCTTCGATCAGGGCAATGTTTACCGTAAATTCTCCATTGCGCTTGATGAACTCCTTGGTGCCGTCCAGGGGGTCGACCAGCCAGAATCTTCCATAGCTTTTTCGCTCGGCATAGGGGATTTCCTTGTTTTCTTCCGAAAGAATGGGGTATATTGGGGGCAATTCTTTCAAAGCATCGCAGATGATGCGGTTGGCCTGGCGGTCGGCCAGCGTCAGGGGCGAATCATCCGCTTTGGCCTCAACCTCCCAATCTGCGTTCGGGTCGCGGTATATTTCCAGTACGGCCCGTCCGGCTTTCTCGGCTATCCGGCATACTTCCTGAGCGAGTTCTGATACCTGCATAGATGCGGGGCAATGTGTTCCGCTCCAAATGTAAGCAAAAAGAAACCTAGCCATGGCAAAGCAAAAAGTGTTGGTAACCGGCGGTTGCGGATACATCGGCAGCCACACCATCGTGGACCTGCTGGAAAACGGCTACGAGGTGATCTCGGCCGACAATCTCTTCAATGCCGACGAATCGGCCCTGGACGGCATTGAGGCCATCACGGGCCAGCGGGTGCTCAATTATCGGGTGGACCTGGCAGACCGGAAGGCTGCGCGTTCTGTTTTTGAGGAACAGCCCGATCTCGCGGGGGTAATCCACTTCGCCGCCTTTAAATTTGTAGGGGAAAGCGTGCAAAAACCTCTGCTGTACTTCCGCAACAACCTCAACAGCCTGATCAACGTACTGGAAGGCATGGCACTGTTTGGGGTTCCCCACTTCATCTTTTCCTCTTCCTGTTCGGTGTACGGCAATGCCCGGGCCCTGCCCGTAACGGAAGAAACACCCTGGCAGGAGGCCGAATCGGCCTACGCCCGCACCAAGCAGATGGGCGAGCACATCGTCCGGGATTTTATCCGGGCGCAGCCTGGCCAGCAGAGCATTCTGCTGCGTTATTTCAATCCCGCGGGGGCACACCCCTCCGCCCGACTGGGGGAAGCGCCCACCGTGCCGGCCACCAACCTGGTGCCCGTCATCACCGAGGTGGCCATCGGCAAACGGGAAGAACTGGTCGTGTTCGGCAATGACTACAACACCCGCGACGGCAGCTGCGTACGCGACTACATCCACGTCATGGACCTGGCCCGCGCACACACCCTGGCCCTGCAACGGCTCGAAGCCGGCAAGGACCGGGAGGCCTGCGAGGTGTACAACCTGGGCATAGGCGAGGGCGTAACCGTGCTGGAAGCCATAGCGGCCTTCGAAAACGCGACGGGCCAGGCACTCCGCTACCGGATCGGCCCCCGGCGGCCGGGCGATGTGGAAGCCATATACACCAACTACGACCGGGCGGCCCGGCACCTGGGCTGGACCCCCCGCTACGGCATCGAAGAGATCATGCGCACAGCCTGGGCCTGGGAGCAGGCCCGCACGGCAGTGACGAGCTAAAGCCGGTGCCTTTTGCGGATCTTCCTTTCTTTGAGGATATTTGCGCTTTTTAAAGGCTGCTTATGCCCGGCATGGAGGGAGTTACTATCGTCATACCCTGCTACAACGAATCCGTCGAAGTCCTGCTTCAGACGATCGGGAGCATCCAGGACGCATTGAACAGGACGGGCATGCCGCTCTATGAAATGGTGGTGGTGGATGACGGTTCGCAGAAGTACAGTTACGAGAACGTGCCGCAAAGCCCCCAGCTGAGGGTAATCCGGCACCACCTCAACAAGGGGTACGGCGCCGCCCTGAAGACCGGCATCCAGAACGCCCGATACGATTGGATCGGCATTACCGATGCCGACGGTACTTACCCCAACGACCGCTTCGGCGACCTCATTCAGGAGGCCGCCGGCGGCTACGCCATGGTGGTGGGCGCTCGCACCTGGGGGGATATTTCGCCTCTTCGCCTCCTTCCCAAGTGGCTCCTGACCCGCTTCGCCAGCTTTCTGGCGGGCTATCCCATTCAGGATCTCAATTCGGGCATGCGCCTTTTCAGGAAATCCATGGCCCGGGAGTTCTGGAAATTATACCCCAACGGCTTTTCCTTCACCTCCACCATCACCATGGCTTGCGTGACCAATGCCTACGAGCTGCAATACGTGCCCATCGACTACTACAAGCGCATTGGAAAGTCCAACATTCACCCCATCAAGGACACCTACCGCTTCTTCACCCTGGTCACCCGCCTGGCCCTGTACTTCAATCCTCTGCGCTTTTTCCTTCCGCTGAGCCTGATGCTGGCCCTGCTGGCTGTGGGGCGGGGCCTGCGCGACTACAGCATTCAGCAGGCCTTCGGCGGCCTGACCCTGGTGTTGTTCTTTATGGCCTTCCAGGTCTTTTTCTTCGGCTTGCTGGCCGAGATCATCAGTAAAACGCGAAGCTAATGGCAGATCCCGCCCGCGAGCTCGATCGCGAACGCAAGGACCGGGAGCTCTTCGACCGCATCTCCCGGCACTATGCCGAGAAGGACGTCTATCCGCCTTCCCGCCACGCCCGTCAATTCCTGATCGAAAGCCTGTTCGACCTGCTGCGCGATCGCACCGGCCTGCAACCCCGCCATCTCTTCGACATCGGTTGCGGCGTGGGCGCCGCAGCCGACTATCTGCGCGGGCGCTACGATCGCTATGTAGGCGTGGACTACGCCCGCGGCCTGATCGAGATCGGCAGGCAGCGCTATGCCTATCCGGGGGTAGAGTTGTACAGCCAAAACATCAAGGAGCTGGACCTGGGCGACTTCACTCCCGATTTTGTCTTTGGCAACGGCGTGCTGCACCACGTGGACGATCTGCCCGCCGTGATGCAGACCCTGCACGAGCGTGGCTGTCCGGTCGTCCACCACGGCTTTAT
>JAJDFU010000466.1 GCA_020528935.1 Saprospiraceae bacterium
CTTGATGTAAACTTTTATTAGCAGTCTAAGGTGTTAAGTGATGAGTCTTTATATCGGTAGCCTCTTTTGCACCAGTCTGCTTTATAGGATACAAGCCTCTGACATCTCCAAATAAAGACATATGCCATGTAAAAAGAAGAATCTTGGCCAGAATGAGGATTTCGACAGCATCATCATCAGCCTGTCTTCTCCGGACGAAATTCTGGAGCGCTCCTACGGCGAGGTGCTCAAACCCGAGACCATCAACTACCGCTCGTACAAGCCGGAGCGCGACGGCTTGTTCTGCGAGCGCATCTTCGGTCCGGTCAAGGACTACGAGTGCTATTGCGGCAAATACAAACGCATCCGCTACAAGGGCATCGTTTGCGATCGCTGCGGTGTGGAGGTGACCGAGAAAAAGGTGCGGCGCGAGCGCATGGGCCACATCAAGCTGGTGGTGCCCGTCGTGCACATCTGGTTCTTCAAATCGCTGCCCAACAAGATCGGATACCTGCTGGGGCTTTCCTCCAAAAAGCTGGAGTCCATTGTGTACTACGAGCGCTATGTGGTCATTCAGCCCGGCGCGAAGGAGGAAGAGGGCGTGAGCTATATGGATCTGCTCACCGAAGAGGAATACCTCGATATCCTGGATACCCTGCCGGCCGAGAACAACATGCTGGACGACAGCGACCCCAACAAGTTCATCGCCAAAATGGGGGCAGACGCCATCAAGGACCTGCTGGAGCGGCTGGACCTGGATCAGTTGTCCTATGCCCTTCGCCACCAGGCCGCCAATGAGACCTCTCAGCAGCGCAAGTCGGAGGCCCTCAAGCGCCTGCGCGTTGTGGAGGCCTTCCGCGACGGGCTCTCCCATCAGGAGAACCGGCCCGAATGGGCCGTGATCCAGTACCTGCCCGTGGTGCCGCCCGAATTGCGCCCGCTGGTACCCCTGGACGGCGGTCGCTTTGCCAGCTCCGACCTCAACGACCTGTATCGCCGGGTCATCAACCGCAACAACCGCCTCAAGCGCCTCCTGGAGATCAAAGCGCCGGAGGTGATCCTGCGCAACGAGAAACGCATGCTGCAGGAGGCCGTGGATTCGCTCTTCGACAACAGCCGCAAATCCAACGCGGTGAAAGCCGAAGGCGGACGCCCCCTGAAGTCGCTGAGCGATATCCTCAAGGGCAAGCAGGGCCGCTTTCGCCAGAATCTGCTGGGCAAGCGGGTGGACTACTCCGGCCGTTCGGTGATCGTAGTGGGCCCCACGCTCAAGCTGCACGAGTGCGGTATCCCCAAAGCCATGGCCGCCGAGCTGTTCAAGCCCTTTGTGATCCGCAAACTGATCGAGCGCGGCATCGTCAAGACGGTGAAATCCGCTAAGAAACTGGTGGACCGCAAGGATCCCGTCATCTGGGAGATCCTGGAGAATATCCTCCGCGGCCACCCGGTGCTGCTCAACCGGGCCCCGACGCTGCACCGCCTGTCTATCCAGGCTTTTCAGCCCAAACTCATCGAAGGCAAGGCCATTCAGCTGCATCCCCTGGTGTGCGGGGCATTCAATGCCGACTTCGACGGCGACCAGATGGCCGTGCACGTGCCGCTCAGTCAGGCCGCCATCCTGGAGGCCCAGATGCTCATGTTGTCCTCGCACAATATGCTCAACCCCCAGGACGGCTCTCCCGTGACCCTGCCCTCCCAGGATATGGTACTCGGCCTGTACTACATCACCAAGGAGCGCCGCAGCACGAAGGAGATCAAGGTGAAAGGCGAGGACCGCAAATTCTACTCGCCCGAGGAGGTCATCATCGCCTACAACGAGGAGCAGCTCGACCTGCATGCCGTCATTCACGTGCGGGTGAAGGTGGAAGACGAAGAGGGCAATATGGTGAACAAGCTGGTGGAGACCACGACCGGCCGGGTGCTGTTCAACGAAGTGGTGCCCCAAGGCGTGCCCTTCGTCAACAAGCTTCTCACCAAACGCAACCTCAAAAAGGTGATCGGCGAAGTGATCACCCGCACCAGCTTTGCAGTGACGGCCGACTTCCTGGACAACATCAAGGAAATGGGCTTCATGTGGGCGTTCAAGGGCGGCCTGTCCTTCAACCTGGGTGACCTGATCACGCCGACGGTGAAAGCCAAGACCCTCGAAATGGCCCAGTCCGAGGTGGATGAGGTATGGGACAACTACAACATGGGCCTCATCACGAACAACGAACGCTACAACCAGATCATCGATAAGTGGACCTATGCGGACAACCGCATCACGGACAACCTGATGAAGGAATTGTCCGAGCACAAGCAAGGGTTCAACTCCGTATACATGATGCTCGACTCGGGCGCGCGCGGTTCCAAGCAGCAGATCAAGCAGCTGTGCGGCCTCCGCGGCCTGATGGCCAAGCCCCGAAAGTCCGGCGATACGGGCGGGGCGATCATCGAGAACCCCATCCTGTCCAATTTCGTGGACGGCCTGTCCGTACTGGAATACTTCATCTCCACCCACGGCGCCCGCAAGGGTCTGGCCGATACGGCCCTCAAAACGGCGGATGCCGGTTACCTGACGCGCCGCCTGGTGGATGTGGCCCAGGATGTAGTGGTCCTGGAAGAAGATTGCAATACCCTGCGCGGCATCGAGACCTCCGCCCTGAAGGACAGCGAGAAGGTGATCGAACCCCTGGTTTCCCGCATCGACGGCCGCTTCACCCTGCACGACGTCGTCCATCCGGTTACGGAGGAGCTCATGATCAAGGCCGGGGAATACATCGACAGCAAGATGGCCGCCCGGATCGAGGAGGCCGGTGTGGAGACCGTGACCATTCGCTCGGTGCTCACCTGCGAGACCAAGCGCGGCGTGTGCGCCAAATGCTACGGCAAGAACCTGGCTACCGGCCGCGAAGCCGAGCAGGGTGATGCCGTGGGCATCATTGCCGCACAGTCCATCGGCGAGCCCGGCACCCAGCTCACCCTGCGGACCTTCCACGTGGGCGGTATCGCCTCCGTATCCAAGACGGAGTCGGAGATCGTTTCCAGGTTTGACGGCAAGGTGGAGTTCGACAGCATTCGCACCACCGAAGCGGCCGAGGATGAAGACCAGCAGATCGTGCTTTCCCGCACCGGCGAGGTGCGCATCGTGGACGCCAAAAGCGGCAAGCAGTACGTATCCCTGCACATTCCCTACGGCGCGACCATCTTCGTGAAAGAGGGCCAGAAGGTGAAGAAAGGCGATGTGATCTGCGAATGGGATCCCTTCAACGCGGTGATCGTATCCGAATTCGGCGGCAAGGCCAAGTTCGAAGCCGTTGAAGAAGGCGTGACCTACCGCATCGAGCGCGACGATCAGACCGGCTATGCCGAAAAGGTGATCGTAGAGAGCAAGAACAAGCGCAAGATCCCGACCATACACATCGAGAACAAGAAAGGCGAAGTGCTCAAGAGCTACAACCTGCCGGTGGGCGCCTACATCTCCATCGAGGACGGCAGCAAGGTGCTGGCCGGGCAGAAGATCGTGAAGATCCCCCGCAAGCTGGGCAAGATCCAGGATATCACCGGTGGTCTGCCTCGGGTCACGGAGCTCTTCGAAGCGCGCAACCCCTCCAATCCGGCCGTGGTGTCGGAGATCGACGGGGTGGTGTCCTTCGGCAAGATCAAGCGCGGCAACCGCGAGGTGATCGTAGAGGCCAAGGACGGCCAGCAGCGCAAGTACCTCATCGGCCTGAGCAAGCACATCCTCATTCAGGACGGCGACTTCGTACGCGCCGGCACGCCGCTGTCCGACGGTACGACCGCGCCCCGGGACATCCTCAACATCAAGGGGCCCTTCGCGGTGCAGTCCTACCTGGTGAACGGCATTCAGGAAGTGTATCGCTCGCAGGGCATCACCATCAACAACAAGCACATCGAAGTGATCGTGCGCCAGATGATGCGCCGCGTGCAGATCGAGGATCCAGGCGATACCAGCTTCCTCGAAGGCGAGGCCGTGGAGAAATACGAATTCCTGGAGCAGAACGACTGGATCTTCGACAAGAAGGTAGTCACCGAAGCCGGGGAATCCAATCGACTGCGGCCGGGCATGCTCGTCACGCTGCGCCAGCTGCGGGAAGAGAACTCCTTCCTCAAGCGCAACGACAAGGAGACGGTGCAATACCGGGATGCCATTCCGGCCACCTCCAGCTCCCTGCTGCAGGGGATTACCAAATCCTCCCTGGGCACCACCAGCTGGATCTCGGCGGCGTCCTTCCCGGAAACCACCAAGGTACTCAGTCCGGCGGCCATCGCAGCCAAGCGCGACTACCTACACGGCCTGAAGGAGAACGTCATCGTCGGACAGCGCATACCTGCCGGTACCGGCCTGCACCAGTTCAACCAACTGTGCGTGTAGACGCAGG
>JAJDFU010000353.1 GCA_020528935.1 Saprospiraceae bacterium
AGAGAATATAGCTGTTGGATGATTGCTCCGAGGACGTATGTGTGTGCATGGCCTTCGAGTTTGATGACTGGATCGAATGACAGTTTCAAAGGTAAAACAATTTGTTTTAAAAACAAATCTTTTTAAAACTTTTTGCGCCTTTGTCGAGTGAACCATGCCTCCGCTTGCCGGGTTTCCATTGCACACCTGCTTGTATATGAACTACCTCCGCCACGAGACGAGTCCTTATCTGCTGCAACATGCGGACAATCCCGTACACTGGCACGCCTGGAAACCGGCCGCTTTTCGCAAGGCCCGCGAAGAGGACAAGCCCATCCTGGTGAGCATCGGATATTCGACCTGCCACTGGTGCCACGTCATGGAACGCGAATCCTTTGAAGATGAAGCCACGGCCGATTTCATGAACGCCCACTTCGTCAACATCAAAGTGGACCGGGAAGAACGACCGGATGTGGATCAGATCTACATGGAAGCCTGCCAGGCCATCAACGGCTCCGGCGGTTGGCCGCTGAACGTCTTCCTCACGCCGGACGGACGGCCCTTTTACGCCGGCACCTACTATCCGCCCCAGCCCATGGGCAACCGCCCGAGCTGGGGGCAGGTCCTGCGGCGCATGGTACAGGTGTACCGCAATCAGCGCGAAGTAGTGGAAGATCAGGCCAACCGCCTGCTGGAGCTCATTGCTTCTTCCGACGAGGTCTTCTTCCAGTCGGCTATTGAAACCGGCAAAGCCCAAAACGCATTTGACGAAGGTTTTGCCGAGCGGATATTCCAGCGCCTCTACGGCCAGCGCGACGGGCAATACGGCGGCTTCGGCGGCGCCCCCAAGTTCCCCTCCACCATGAGCCTGGGCTATCTGCTGGCCTACCACTATTTCACCGGTGAAGCCGATGCGCTGGACCACGTTCATTTTTCCCTTCAGAAAATGATCCGCGGGGGCATTTACGATCAGCTCGGAGGCGGTTTTGCCCGCTACGCCACCGATCGCGCCTGGTTGGTTCCGCATTTCGAAAAGATGCTCTACGACAACGCCTTGCTGGTACGCCTGCTGGCGGATGTGCACCGGGCCGACCCGATGCCCATTTACCGGGACACCATCACACAGACCCTGGAATTCGTGGCGCGCGAACTCACCGCTGCGGGGGGCGGCTTTTTTTCGGCCCTGGATGCCGACAGCGAAGGGGAGGAAGGCAAGTTCTACATCTGGTCCTGGGAGGAACTCCAGCGCCTGCTGGGCGAAGAGTTGGACTGGGTAGCTCCTTTTTACGGGTTGAAGCCCGAGGGCAATTGGGAGGGCCAAAATATTCTCTGGCGCCCGCAGGCCAAGGCGGACTTCGCCCGCGATCGCGGCTGGAGCCCCGAGCAACTTGCCCAAAAACTGGAAGCCGTACACGCCGCGCTTCTGGCGGCGCGCGACCAGCGGGTGCGGCCCGGCCTGGACGACAAGATACTCCTGGGCTGGAACGCCCTCATGGTCACGGCCTATGCCCGCGCTGCCAAAGCCCTGCAAAACCAAGACTACGCCGATACGGCCGCCGGCCAGTTGGCCTTCCTGCTGGAGACCTTTTCGCCTCGCCAGCCCGGGCAGCTTCTGCATACCTACAAAGCCGGGCAGGCCCAATATCCGGCCTTTCTGGACGACTACGCCTTCCTGATCGAAGCCCTGCTGGAGGTGTACGAGCTCCGCGGCCAAATGCACTGGCTCGAACGCGCCCGCTCCCTGACCGAAGAAACCCTTGACCGCTTCCTGGATGCGGAAAGCGGCCTGTTCTTCTACACTTCCAAAGCTCAGACCGACCTGCCTACCCGCAAGCGCGAGCTCTACGATTCGGCCGTGCCTTCCGGCAACTCCACCATGGTACACCTTCTCTACAAATTGAGTATCTTACTGGACCAACCGGACTGGGCCCAACGGGCAGATCGCATGCTGGAACGCCTGGGGCAGAGCCTGGAGAAATATCCCTCTTCTTTTTCCAACTGGGCGCTGGCGGGCATGCTGCGGGCCTACGGATGGCAAGAGGTAGCCCTGCTGGGGCCGGAGGCGGTAGCCCGGGCCATGCCACTGCAGCGGCACTACCTGCCCGACCTGGTGCTCATGGCCTCGGCCGAGGCCACAGACGACTATCCCCTGCTTCGCGGAAAAGGTGTGGCAGGCGACACAAAATATTTTGTTTGTAAAGACTACGCTTGCCAACTGCCCGTTTCAGAAGAAGCGGAGGCACTGGAACAGCTCCGGCGGCGGTCCGCGCAAGCCAAGTCCCAAAACAACCATTCATGAGGCTATTTGTATTGCTCGCCTTGAGTGCCCTGGCGTGGACGGCCTACGGTCAGCAACCGGGCCACTATACCATGTACCGCTTCAATAAGCTCAACTGGAATCCCGCCTATGCCGGCCTGGACGAATCCCTGAGCTTCACGGGCATTTACCGCGACCAGTGGACCGGACTGGACGGACGGCCGCGCTCCTTCTACTTCGATGCCCACATGCCGCTCAACTTTCTCAGCAGCGGGATTGGCCTGGTATTCGAGAGCGATCGCCTGGGGGCGCAGAGCGATCTGCGCGCCGGCCTGGCCTACAGCTTTCAGCTGCCTTTGGGTCCGGGGGTTTTGTCGCTGGGTGCTGCCGGCGGCATTATGCAGCGCCAGTTTGACGGGAGCATCCTGCTCACCCCCGACGGCAACTACATCGAAGGCAATCCGCCCGACCACCAGGATCCGGTTCTGACCAGTGTACAGGAAACGGCCGTAGTACCCACCTTTCAGGCGGGCATCTACTACAAGCTGCCCTGGCTGCAAGCCGGCCTGGGCGTGCGCAACCTCACAGCCCCCACCGTGTCCTTCAACACCTTCACCCTGGATCTGGCCCGAAACTTCTTCTTTACCGCAGAGGCGGAAATCCCGCTCGGCGACACCTGGGCTATCCTTCCCGGCGTGCTCGTCCGGTCGGACCTTACCCAAACCCAAACCGACCTTACCCTGCTGGCCCAGTACAACAACAATATTTTTTTCGGGCCGGCGTTCAGAGGATACAATTCAAACAGCATCGATGCCGTTTCCTTTATCGGAGGTTTGAATCTGACGTCTAAGTTGCGCGTGGGTTACGCTTATGATTTCACGCTCTCCGAGCTGAACAACGTGAGCAACGGTTCGCACGAGATCATGCTGAACTTCAACCTGAACCAACCCATAGGCCAGGGGCGTCCGCCGAAGATCATTTACAATCCGCGGCAGCTGTAGTGCACGCCCAAAAAACCAACCGGCGGTCCGAAATTTCGACCGGATCACACGGTAAAAAACATTTGCTATGCCGCTTCCGGTAACTGTTTCTCCACGGCGGCAGGGCTTGAAATAGAGCGAATTCGATTTTTGTAATTTACAGCTTGAGGTTATCTTTGACACCTCGATTCACAACTTTTGAAGGAAAACACGGGTGATAACATGAAACGTCTTGTCCCATTTGCACTAATCGCTGCTGTGCTGATCATCAGCGCCTGTGGTCGCAAGGAAAGCGGCCAGCTCATCGGAGCTCAAAACCGACCCAACTGGAAAGGTATTAATCCGTACGGCATGGTCTACGTGCCCAGCGGAACGCTTACCATAGGTCCTTCCGATCAGGACATCAGCTCCACCTACATTCAGCGTCCGAAATCCATCTCGATCCAGGGCTTTTTCATGGACGATACCGAGATCACGAATAACGAGTATCGCCAGTTTGTGTACTGGGTGCGCGATTCGCTGGCCCACGCCTATCTGGACCACTACATCGAAACGGAGGACGGCGAAGACCGCATCGACTGGGAATACGAAATCGACTGGTCGGACGAAACGCTGGAAGATCTCTTTTACCAGGGCGACGATCGCTTTGCCGGCCGGAAGGAGATCAATGTCGAAAAGCTGGTGTACGAATACGAGTGGTACGACTGGCAGGCGGCCGCTCACGACAAGGGCAATTCTCCCCGTTCTTCCTTTATCAAGCGCGAAAAGACGCGCGTCTATCCCGATACCCTGGTCTGGATCCGCGACTACTCCTATTCGTACAATGAGCCCATGGCCCGCAACTACTTCTGGCACCCGGCCTTCGACGACTATCCGGTGGTGGGCGTGGACTGGAACATGGCCAACGCTTTCTGCTACTGGCGCACCCAATTGTGGAACCGCTACGAAGCCGGCCGGCAGGGCGTGAATACCGAAGATTTCCGCCTGCCCACCGAGTTTGAATGGGAATACGCCGCCCGGGGCGGCCACGACAATGCTCCCTTTCCCTGGGGCGGCTATTACGTGCGCAACGCAAAGGGCTGTATTCTGGCCAACTTCAAGCCCGGCCGGGGCAACCATCCCAAGGACGGCGGCCTGGACAA
>JAJDFU010000413.1 GCA_020528935.1 Saprospiraceae bacterium
GAAGAATCCGCTGCCCTATCAGACCGTACAGGGGCTGGAGCATCTGGACAAGGTCATCGAAATCGATCAATCCCCGATCGGACGCACGCCGCGCTCCAATCCCGCCACTTACACCGGGGTGTTCACCGATATCCGCAAGCTTTTCGCCGAACTGCCCGAATCCAAGATCCGCGGCTACAAGCCCGGGCGCTTTTCCTTCAACGTAAAAGGCGGACGCTGCGAGGAGTGCCAGGGATCGGGTATGCGCACCATCGAGATGAACTTCCTGCCGGACGTGTACGTGGAATGCGAGCGCTGCCTGGGCCGCCGCTACAATCGCGAGACGCTGGAGGTGCTGTACCGGAGCAAGTCCATCAGCGATGTGCTGGATATGACCGTGAGCGAGGCGGTGGATTTCTTCCAGCACATACCCAATATATTCCGCAAGCTGCGCACCCTGAACGAGGTGGGGCTGGGCTACATCACGCTGGGCCAGCAGGCCACGACCCTCTCCGGCGGGGAAGCCCAGCGGGTGAAGCTGGCCGAAGAACTGGCCAAGCGGGATACGGGCAATACCCTGTACATCCTGGACGAGCCCACCACCGGCCTGCACTTCGAGGATATCCGCCATTTGCTGCACGTGCTCAATCGCCTGGTGGATAAGGGCAATACGGTATTGGTCATCGAGCACAATATGGATGTCATCAAGATGGCCGACCACATCGTCGACATCGGCCCGGAGGGCGGCCGGCGGGGCGGCCGGATCGTGTGTACGGGCACACCGGAAAAGGTGGCCGAACATGCCGGCAGCTATACCGGCCAGTTTCTGCGGCAGGGCGAGCTGGCCGAAGTTGTGTGAGATTTGCTATTTTCGATTTGTTTTCAAAGCGAAATTCCAGGAAGAAACTACCTGCATGAGAAGGTTGGTGAACCATGTACTGCACTCGGGGCTGCTCATGCGGCATGCCCTTCGCATAAATCGCATGTGGAAATCGCCTCACGAACTGCAGAACCGAATGTTGTTGCGGTTGCTGCGCAGGGCGGAGCAGACCGAATGGGGGCGCCGCCACGCTTTTCGCGACATCCGCTCTGCCCGCGATTTTGCCCAGGCCATGCCGGTTCGCGACTACGAACACTTCCAGCCTCTGGTGGAGCGCATGATGTACGGCGAGCCCAATGTGCTCTGGCCCGGGCAGGTGAGGTGGTTTTCCAAATCCAGCGGAACCACCAGCGCCCGAAGCAAATTCATACCCGTGCCGGGGGGCAACCTGCGCGAAAATCACAAGCGGGGCACCTGGGACTCCCTCACGGTGCTGTACCACCAATTGCCCGCTGCCCGGCTGTTCGCCCATCGCAGTATGATCATGGGGGGAGCCTTATCCTCCTTTTCCCCGCACCCCGATACGACCACCGGCGATGTGTCGGCCATTATGCTGCACCATCTGCCGCGATGGGCGCGCTTTTTTTTTCTGCCCGACGTGGAAACGGCCCTTTTGCCCGATTGGGAAGAAAAACTGGAGCGCATGGCCCGGGCCGGCGCCAATGACCCCAGCGTGGTCATGATCGGCGGCGTGCCCACCTGGACGGTCGTCCTCTTCCGGCGCATCCTGGAGCTCAGCGGGAAAGCGCACATGCTGGAGGTCTGGCCCGATTTTCAGGTGTACATACACGGCGGGGTGAGCTTCTTGCCCTACCGCGCCCAATTCCGGGAGTTTTTCCCGTCGGAACAGGTGAGCTATCAGGAGATCTACAATGCCTCCGAGGGCTACTTTGCCGTGCAGGACCTGCTGGATCAGGACGGCATGCTCCTGCTGCTGGACAACGGCATCTATTACGAATTTCTGCCCATGGAGGAATGGCAGGCAGCGCATCCGAAAGCGATCGGGCTGGAAGACGTCAAGCTGGGCAAGCACTACGCCATGGTCATCAGCACCAGCGGCGGCCTCTGGCGCTACACGCCGGGCGATACCGTCATGTTCACTTCCCTGCATCCTTATCGCATCAAGGTGACGGGCCGCACCAAGCAGTTTATCAACGCCTTCGGCGAAGAGGTCATGGTGGACAACACGGACAAAGCCCTGGCCGAGGCCTGCCAGGCTACCGGAGCTGTGGTCGTGGATTACACGGTAGCCCCCCGGTACCTGTCTCGCGGGCGAAAAGGCGGGCACCAATGGCTGGTCGAGTTTGAGCGCGAACCCGGCGATATAGCCGAATTTTCCAAGCTCCTGGACCGCAACCTGCAGCGTTGCAATTCCGATTATGAGGCCAAGCGCTACCACAGCCTGGCGCTCGAACGCCTTGAGTTGGTGCCCGTTCCCAAAGGCACCTTTCACGATTGGCTGCGCACCAAGGGCAAGCTGGGCGGCCAGCACAAGGTGCCCCGCCTGGCCAACCATCGCCAATACGTGGATGACATCCTGCACTTTCTGGCTGAGCGGGTGTAGGTCATGCCATTTAGGCACTTTTTTCCAGAATTTCATGCCATTTTGTCGCAGGGTTTCTTGTGGTTCGCATTGGTACGGGACTTGCACGCGTACGGGTGAATGGTTTAACCAAAAAATCGATCATCATGACGCTTTTACGCACTAAACCGCTGCTCCGCAACGGATACCCGGCCGGCTCCCTCAGCGAGCCGAGCATGAATGTACTGGAACGCGAAGATGCCTGGGTGCTGGAACTTGCGGCTCCCGGCCTGGAAAAAGAGGACTTTGAGCTGGAAGTAGCTGAAGGCCGCCTGCACATCCGCGCGAAGAAGGACATGGCTCCCGGCGAGCAAGAGACCTTCCTGCGCCGCGAATTTGGCGGTTACGATTTCGAGAAAACGTTCAGGCTTTCGGAGAAGGTGGAGGCCGAAGGCATCTCGGCCAGCTACGAAGCCGGCATCCTGCGCCTCACGCTTCCCAAAGCGGAAAATGCCAAGCCGCGCAAGGTGGATATCCAATAAAGGAGTCCGCTTGTCCCGGTTTTGACAAAAAACTGAAGAATTGTCTTGGATTGCAGAAACTTAATTCAACCTTAAAAAGTTACAACTATGAAATTGGTACCATATAAGCCGTTTAGTCCGGCTAAGATCGACCGGTTTTTCAGCGATTTTTTCGATCGCGATCTGGGTAGCTTTTTCGGAAGTGATTTCTACGATCATACCCCTTCCGTTAACGTGCGGGAGGACGAAAAAGCATACACGCTTGAAGTCGCCGCTCCCGGCCTGGAAAAAGAGGACTTTTCCGTGGAAGTAAAGGATGATCAATTGATCATATCCGCAGAGAAAAAAGTGGAACGAGAGGATCAGAATGATCAATATACGCGCCGGGAATTCAACTTTAGTTCCTTTCAGCGTGTTTTCACACTCCCGGAAGGAATTGAAGGAGAAAAGATAGAGGCGAAATACGATCGCGGCCTGCTGCAGATCGTGCTTCCCCGCAAAGAGATGGAAGTGCTCAACAAACGCACCATCGAAATTGGATGAAGACAATAGGTTAGTTAATAGGGTTTTAGGTGTTTTTTGAGGTCAGCGCTCTTCTTGAGCGCTGGCCTTTTTTTCGGCCAGATGACGAGCAGCGGCTTCCAATTCCTCAAACCACGCTGCTCCGTACTTTCGAATCAGCCCGTTTTTCACAAACTGGTGCAGGGGGACGCCCTCTTTCTGCCCTTTGCGGCAGGCGGCGGCGCAGATGTCCCAGCGGTCGTAGACCAGCATTTCCAGGCCCGTTTGCGGATCCTGCGCTGCGCGAACGGGGTAGAGGTGGCAACTTACCGGCTTGGGAAAAGGAGTGGCACCGGCTTCGAAGGCGCGCTCAATACCGCAACGGGCAATGCCGTTTTCGTCCCGGCTGAGGAAGGCACAGGCGCCGTTCTTCAGCAAAAGCGTTCCGTTTTCTTTGGGCTCCTCGTAATAGGCGTAGGGGCCGTGCTCATCTATGGCCTTTTGCCCTTCTTCGGAGAGAAACGGGCGGATGTTGGGGTACTCCCGTTTCAGCACCTTCAGTTCTTCGTCTTCCAGGGGAGCGCCCCAGTCGCCTTCCCAGCAACAGGCGCCTTTGCAGGCCTCCAAATGGCAGGCGAATTCTTCCTCTAATACATCTTCCCGAACCAGTTTTCCCTGAATGATGATCATAGTGCCGATATCGTATTGCGTTGCTGCAAACATAACCCGGAAAATGCGCCGAATTTTCCGCCTTTAGGCTATACAATTGCAAAGTTATGAAAATCAAACCATTACGAACGGGCTAGTCCCCTTCAAAGGGCAATTGTCCCACCCGCATTGGGGAGCACAAAATTTTGCAATGGTCAGGAGCGAAGACCCTGCATAAGAAAACGAAGCTTATGATCCCAACTACCTCAACAAACTGATGGGCCAACAAACAAG
>JAJDFU010000120.1 GCA_020528935.1 Saprospiraceae bacterium
TCCTCGGTATATTTGCCCTGGTTTGTATCCCGGGTATCGGCATCATCATATACTCGAATCAGCCGCCCAATGAGCCCCGCGAACGCGACTACGTGCTGGCCGGATCCATACTCACCTATGCCATGTGGGTGGGCATGGCCGTGCTCGCCCTCTTTCATTTTCTGCGCAGCCGGCTCAACTTTGGCGGCCTGCCCGCCGCGGCTGTGGCCACGGCCGTCATACTCATTGCTCCGGTATTGATGGGTACCCAGAATTTCGACGACCACAGCCGTCGCTACCTGCGGGGCGCGCGCGACTATGCGCACAATTTCCTGGAGTCTTGCAAGCCCAACGCCATCATTTTCACCTATGGCGACAACGATACCTATCCGCTCTGGTATGCCCAGGAGGTGGAAGGTATACGCACAGATGTGCGCGTGATCAACCTCAGCCTCATTGCGGTAGACTGGTACATCAATCAAATGCGGCGAAAGATCAACGACTCGCCTCCCGTGGAGATGACCATACCGGCTGAAGCCATTCGGGGCAAGCGCCGCAATCAGGTGTTTTACGCCAGTCCCAATCAGGAGGATCGCACCATGAACATTCTGGATGTACTTCGCTTTATCGGCGAGGATCATCCGCTATCTACCGGTAGCGGCCGCACGGTGGACAGCTACTACCCCACGCGCAATACCGTCTTGCCGGTGAACGCCCGCGAGCTTATCGAAAACGGTATCCTGAGCGAAAAGGATACGGCCGATATCGTACCCTACATCCCCATTAAGCTGGATAAGAATTACATGCTCAAGGATGAGCTGGCCATACTCGACATTCTGGCGTCCAACTTCGGCAAACGACCCATTTATTTCGCGGTGACCGTCCGGCCGCAAAAGTTGCTGGGCCTGCAGGATTACATGCAGCTGGAAGGACTGGCCATGCAATTCGTGCCCATCAAATCCAATAGTCAAACGCGGCAATACGGCATTTACGGCAGCGGCCGGGTAGCTGCCGATATCGTGCACGAGAATATGACCCAGAAGTTCAAGTGGGGCAACTTCGACAAGTACGATATGTTTGTCGATCACAGTTTCGCTCCCAGCATACAGAGCCACCAGGTGGTGGCTCGCCGGGCAGCTGTTAAGTTGCTGGAGGAAGGCAAGAAGGACAAGGCCGTGGAGCTCATCGACACCTATTTTGAGGGTTTTCCAAATATGAACTTTCCCTATGACTACCGGGCATACTATATGATTCAGGTGTATCTCCAGGCCGGGGAATACGAAAAGGCCAAGGAGCACATGCGCATATTGGCCAACAACACAGCCGATGAGCTGGCCTTCTATTCGACCTTGCGGGAAAACGTGCTGGAATCCAGTTATTCGGATGAATTCCGCCTGGCCTACACCACCAAGGAAAACCTGCTTCGCAACGTGGAGCAACAGGGCGACGATGCCTTTCTGGAGGAACTAGAAGGCATGTTCGCCTCGTTCGAATACAGCGAGGAAGCCATCTTCAAAGACTAGCCCATGAGGAATCCCCAAACCATTGCCATCGGCTGTGACCATGCCGGCTACGAATACAAGGAAGCCATCAAAGGCTGGCTTGCGGAACGCGAATTCAAGGTGCTCGACTACGGCACTCATTCACCGGAGTCCGTAGATTACCCCGATTTTGTACATCCGGTAGCCGAAAAAGTGGAATCTGGCGATGCCGATCTGGGTATTGTCATTTGCGGCAGCGGCAACGGGGTGGCTATGACGGCCAACAAACACCGGGGCATACGCGCGGCCGTGGCCTGGAAGACAGAACTGGCCGCCCTGGCCCGCCAGCACAACGACGCCAATGTACTGGCCCTTCCGTCCCGTTTTGTGGATCAGGCAGATGCCCTGGATATGGTGAGGGCCTTTTTGGAAGCGGAATTCGAAGGCGGTCGCCACCAGGGCCGGGTGCGTAAGATTGCACCGGCTCGCTGATGAAAGTAAAAGCTCGATGCCGGCGTCGGGCTTTTTGTTTTTCAAGATTCAGGAATTGCACATGAAAAATCTACTGCTTTTTGCATGCATGCTGATGGCCTGGCTGCTGGGCGCCCAAAGCCCGCAACAAGCCCTCGGCCCCGAAGCCCTCGCCAAAACGATCACAGCCCGGGAATTGAAAACCTATGTGGACACCCTGGCTTCGGATGCCATGGAAGGGCGCGAAACCGGAACCGAGGGCCAGCGCATGGCGGCCGAGTACATAGCCGCACAGTTCGAGGCCTGGGGCCTGCCCCGCATCGGCGATGGGGATACCTATTTCCAAAAGATCGGCTTCATCACGGAAAACTGGGAGGAGATCTCCCTGCGGCTGAATGGCGAAGAACTTCGGCATTTACAGGATTATTACGCCTTTCCCAGCCTCCATCCCGAAGGTTATGAAGCGGGCTTTGAGGAGATCGTTTTTCTGGGTTACGGTATTGATACCGATGAATACAGCGATTACGAAAAAGCCGATGTAGCCGGTAAGGCCGTCCTCATCTATGCCGGCGAGCCCATGGATCAGGACAGCATGTCCTACGTTACGGGGAGCGCGGAAGTCTCTTCCTGGGCGCGCAATCCCGTACGCAAGATCGAAATGGCCAAAGAAAAAGGGGCGGCAGCCGTATTTCTCATCGACGACAACTTCAAGCGCAATTTGTCCTTCGCCCGGCGGGTCATTCTCAACCGCCGTCTGCAGTTGGGTTACGGGGAGGATACCGGTCGCTACTCCCCATCGTACTTCATCAGCTCCAGTACGGCCCGGCAGATCCTGGGCGGCAAGCTCAAAAAGGTGATCCAGGCCCGGAAGCGGATCCGGAAGAAAGGAAAGTCCAAACCGGTGAACGTTCCGGTGGCACTGGCTATCGAGGAAAGCAAGCGGGTGCAGCGAGTGCAGGGTGAAAATGTGCTGGGGTATATCGAAGGCACGGATCCCCGGCTGAAGGACGAGCTCGTGATTCTATCCGCCCACTTCGACCACCTCGGCAAGCGGGGGGATGCCATTTACAACGGGGCGGACGATAACGCCTCGGGCACCTCAACCGTGTTGGAAGTAACGGAGGCGTTCGTGGAGGCAAAGAAGAACGGCGTGGGACCTCGCCGCAGCGTGCTGGCCCTGCTGGTTTCCGGCGAGGAAAAGGGACTGCTGGGCTCGCAGTACTACGTGAAAAATCCGGTCTTTCCCCTGGAAAATACGGTGGTGGATATCAATGTGGATATGGTAGGGCGAGTGGATGAAAAGTACAGTGCACTGGACAACCCCAATTACATCTACGTCATTGGGGCCGATCGCATGAGCACGCAGCTGCACGAGATCAACGAGCAGGTCAATGAGCAGTACACACAGCTAAAACTGGACTACACCTACAATGCCGAAGACGACCCCAACCAGTTTTACTATCGCTCGGATCACTACAATTTTGCCCGCAACGGCATTCCGGCAATTTTTTACTTCAACGGTACACACGAAGATTATCATCAGCCCAGCGATACGGCTGAGAAGATCCAGTTCGACAAGATGGCCACGATCGGGCAGCTGGTCTTTCACACCGCCTGGGAGATTGCCAACCGGGACCAGCGGCTGGTTGTAGATGTGGTGGATACGGATTGATTGCGCCCTTTCTCCGGTCGGCTCTTTCCTCTCCGGATCCTAAAAAAAACTGACCCGAATACGAGATTCGGGCCAGCCGTGGGTGAGTTCCAGCTACCCCCCTTATGTGCTGGACTCACTTTTTTTGTGCCTACAAAAGACACGGATCCTACAGCGAAGTGATCGCTGAAGAACGGGTATCTGATCGGTTGAAGAATGTGGTGTGGAAATAGCCTCGGAAGAAAACCCTTAAAGGAAAGCAGTGTATCGGGCTTTCTTTCAGTTACAAAATAAGGGATTCTTGCTAAAATATCAAAACGGTTGGCCGTTTTATCCGGGCGCCATTTTGGCAGCTGCGAGAAGCTGGCATACCATTTGTAAAATCACTACCTGAAAAAAACTCCAAGCTGGCTATGCAAAAAGGAACCATCTCGGTACAAACGGAGAACATTTTCCCCATCATCAAGAAGTTTCTGTATTCCGATCACGAGATCTTTATACGGGAGTTGGTATCCAATGCGGTGGATGCGACCACCAAACTGAATACCCTGGCCAACAAAGGCGAGTTCAAGGGCGAACTGGGCGATACCACCATTCAGGTCCTGCTGGATGAGGAGCGAAAGACCCTCACCATACGGGACCGCGGCGTGGGCATGACCGAAGAAGAAGTGATGAAATACCTCAACCAGGTCGCCTTTTCCAGCGCAGCCGAGTTTTTGGAAAAATACAAGGAAGACGGCAACATCATCGGCCATTTTGGCCTGGGCTTTTATTCTGCCTTCATGGTAGCCGACAAGGTGGAAGTCATCACCCGCTCCTGGCAAGATGCCCCGGCCGTCAAATGGACCTGCGAGGGCAATCCCGAGTACAGCCTGGAACCTGCAGAACGCGAGGACCGCGGAACGGATGTCGTGCTGCACATCAACGAAGAGAATGAGGAGTTCCTGCAAAAGGACCGCATAGAGGGCTTGCTCAAGAAGTATTGTAAATTCCTGCCCGTGCCCATACAGATCGGCACCCGCACGGAAACCTACACGGAAGGTGAAGGAGAGGAGAGCGAGCAGAAAACGCGGGAGGTGCCCAACATCATAAACCAAACGGAGCCCATCTGGAAGAAGCCTCCTACTGAGCTGACGGACGAGGACTACCGCAATTTCTATCAGGAGCTGTATCCCTTCAGCCCGGCGCCTATGTTCTGGATCCATCTCAACATCGACTATCCCTTCAATCTCACCGGGATTCTATTTTTTCCCAAGCTGGGAAACACCCTGGAGGTCCAGAAAAACAAGATCCAGCTGTACAGCAATCAGGTGTACGTCACCGACGAGGTGAAAGAGATTGTGCCCGAATTCCTGACCTTGCTGCACGGCGTTATCGATTCGCCGGATATTCCCCTCAATGTATCGCGCAGCTATCTGCAAAGCGATGCTTCCGTGAAAAAGATCACCGGCTACATCACCCGCAAGGTGGCCGACAAGCTCAAAGAGCTGTTCGACAAGGATCGCGCGAACTACGAAGAAAAGTGGAGCGACCTGGGCGTTTTCGTCAAGTACGGCATGATCTCCGAGGAGAAGTTTTACGACAAAGCCGTGGACTTTGCCCTCCTGCAGAACGTGGATGAGGAGTATTTCACCCTGGACGAATACCGGGAAAAGGTCAAGGAGCTGCAAACCGACAAACACAACAAGGTGGTGTTTCTGTACACCAACCAGCTTGCAGCCCACGACAGCTTCATCCAATCGGCAAAAGCCCGCAACTACGACGTCCTGCTGTTCGATCAGGTGCTGGACAACCACTTCATCCAGCAGCTGGAGTACAAGCTGGGCGACGTCACCTTCGTGCGCGTGGATTCCGATACGGTAGATAATCTGGTGCAAAAGGACGAGAGCGCGGAAGCCGTGCTAAGTGAAAAAGAACAGGACAAAGTGAAGAGCCTGTTTAGCGAGTTGGCCGGCGAAGGCCACCAGGTGCAGGTCAAGCCCCTCTCGCCGGAAGATCAGCCGGTGGTCATCACCCGGCCGGAGTTCATGCGCCGCATGAAGGAAATGCAGGCCCTGCAGGGCATGGATGCGTCCATGTTTCCGGAATCCTTCCAGGTCGTGATCAACGGAAACCACCCGCTGATCGCCGAGAAGCTGCTGCGCATGAAAAAAGAAGAAAAGCGCCAGAGCCTGGCTCGCCACCTGTACGATCTGGCCCGGCTCAATCAGGGTATGCTCACCGGAGCCGATCTCACGGCCTTTGTGCGGCGCAGCCTGGAATGGGTACAATAACGGGAACTGCCGGGTGCAGTAGGCCGATTGCTCACAGGCGCACGCTGTCGAAGATGTGCTCCAGATAGAGCATGTTGTTGCGCTTGTCCTTGCCGGGCGCATACACGAAGCCGTCCAGAAAAATGAGCTGATTCTCCTCCGGCTGGTGAATGAGCAGGCTCAGAAAGGGCCCGCCCATGTAATCGTTCTCGATCTCCCAGATGCCCCGGCCTTCCAGGGCGTATTTGCCGCTCACGGTGGTGCGGTCTGTGAGGAAGGGCAAGTCTTCGTCGTTGATCTTCATGAAAGTATTGGGCAGCTCGGAAGAGATGTACTTCCGGCCGATGGAATCGCGGATCTGCTTCAGGCCTTGCCTGGTGAGTTGAGCCGGATCGGTATAGGGCAGGGTGCTCACCAGTATGCTGCTGCTGTAGTCCGGGGTTTCCCGGCGCATCCACAGCACATTCTCGTCGAAAAGGGCCTGGACGTATTCGCCCGGAACGCGCATATTGAATTTAAAGCGGTCGCGGATGAGCTGAACCAGCTTGGTATTTTCTCCGTCCAGGTAGACGGTGGCGTCCAGCTTTTCCATATCTACCTCATCGATCTTGTCCAGGATCACCGGCATGCTCCTCTTCAGATTATTCACCAGTTCTTCTTCCGAAAAACCAAAGAGATAGAGTATGGTCTGTTCTTTGGCCCACTTGTCGCGCCCTACGGTAATGCGGAAGCCCGGGTTTTCCCGGGCCCGGCGAATTTTTTCCTCACCCAGGTCCTGGCGCACCATCTTACTGGTCAGGGATTGCTCGTCCGAAAGGTCGCACACAAAGAGCATGAGGCGTAGTTCCTTGCGCAGGGGGTCTTCGAGGAGCTCCTGTGCCGTGAAGTGGCGAATATCCAGGATGGGCTCGGGCTGTGGCAGCAGCAGGTAGGGGCCGGCATAGTAGTAATCCAGTGTGTCGCCTACGCGGCCTTTCCACAGCGCGTTGTCCATTACCACGGTGAGTTCCCGGATCTTGCCGAAGGCCAGGGGCATGGGTCTGAGCCCACTGCCCGAGCGCTGGGCCTGCGGATCCGAAGAACAGCCGGTGAACAACCAGCTGATGCCGAACAGGAAAAAGAAGGCGAAGCGTAATATCTGCATTTGCCGTATTGCCGTTTTGGTAAAAATAATACTTCTCCACGCCTCCGGGTGCGTTCCTTCGGAGAAGGTTGGGCAGGATGCTCTCTGGAAGAGATGCCGGGGCGACTCCTTTTGGTGGGTGGGAACTACAGCAGGCTCTCGATCACCCGTTCTTCGCTGATGCCTTCGGCCTCGGCCTTGTAGTTGCGCACGATCCGGTGGCGAAGGACAAAGGGCGCTACGGCCTGTACATCCTCCTGGTCCGGGGAGTATTTGCCGTATATGGCGGCGTGGCATTTGGCGCCCAGTACCAGATACTGGGAAGCGCGCGGACCTGCACCCCAGGAGATGTATTCGTTGACCGTGGGGGTTGCACGCTCCGTGTTGGGGCGGGTCTTGGTGACCATGTTCACCGCGTACTCCAGGACGTTGTCGGCAATGGGAATTTTGCGGATCAGCTTTTGGAAGGAGAGGATCTGATCGGCCGTGACGATGTGGGACAACTCGTAGTTTTGCAGGGCCGTGGTGCCCTTGACCACCTGGATCTCTTCGTCGTAGGAGGGGTAGTCCAGCGGAATGTTGAACATGAAGCGGTCCAGCTGCGCCTCGGGCAGGGGATAGGTGCCCTCCTGCTCGATGGGGTTCTGGGTGGCCAGCACGAAAAAGGGGTTGGGCAGGGCATGGCGCACACCGGACACGGTTACTGATCGCTCCTGCATGGCTTCCAGCAGTGCGGCCTGGGTCTTGGGAGGCGTCCGGTTGATCTCGTCGGCCAAGACGATATTGGAAAAAATGGGGCCCCGGTTGAAGCGGAAGTGGCGCTCTTCGTCCAGGATCTCCGAACCGGTGATGTCGCTGGGCATGAGGTCGGGCGTGAACTGGATGCGCTTGAAATCCAGGTCCAGCACTTCGGCGATCGTGCTCACCAGCAGGGTCTTGGCCAGGCCGGGCACGCCCACCAGCAGGCTGTGGCCGTTGCTGAACAGGCTGATGATCACAGCCTTGACCACTTCGTCCTGCCCCACGATGACCTTGGCGATCTCCTGGGTTAGATCTTTATACGATTGCGCGAGCGCATCTACGGCTTCCACATCCGTTTTATACTCTACTTGTGCCATGCGACATCAGGGGTTGTGAATGGGCAAAAATGGAAAAAATGCAACGAACAAGAAAGGAAACGCCCGCCGCAGGCGCATTGTTTTCCGGCCCGGCCAAATGCTTATTGCAAGCCAGATGACCAAGCCATACCGTCCGGCAAGCGGGAGTCCGTTCGGTATTACCTGCAAAACGAGTGCGCCGGGTAGAGCCTGGCCGGTCTGCCTGCCGGCATGTATCTGCTGAAAGTGCGTTCCGGGAATGCTGTCTATTGCCACAGGATCATTCGTCGCCAGGGCAGGGCCACAGCCAGTGGTCCAGCGGATATTTCGCCCGGCGGTAGGAGAAGTGCCACCACTCGGTGCGTATGCCGGCAAAGCCTTCGGCTTCCATGGCTGCGCGCAACAACCGCCGCCGCTGCAGGATGGAGTCCGGCAACTGGGTATAGGTACTCCAGGCCTCGCGGCCGAAGAAGTCGTAGGGGGTGCCCATGTCCAGCTCCCGGCCCAGGCTGTCAGCCAGGGTGAGGTCGACGGCCAGGCCCCGGTTGTGCATGCTGCCCCGGCTGGGTGGCGTCACGTAGCGGGCGTCGGGTACCTTGTCCCACAGCTTCTGCTGTACGGGCCGGGGCCGGTAGCAGTCCAGCAACAGGAGGTCATATCCCTGCCCGGCCAATGCCTGCTGCACGCGCTTTAGGGCATCCGCCGCTTCCGGCCGCAGGAAACAGCGGCCGCAGTCGTACATCTGCTCCTCAACAAAGTTCTGGTCGCCGGCATAGCGGAGGTCCAGGTGAAATCCGGTATCGCGCAGGTTGAATTCCGTCCAGCGGCTGGTATCGTAGTCCGGTGGCGGCGGGGCGGGGGCTTCTACCGGCATGGGAGGTGCCGAAAGCGTATCGGCCAATGCCGCCGTCCGGTTTTCTTCCGGAGCGGGAGCACAGGCAGAAAGCAGAAGAGGCAGGAGGAGGAGCATCCATCGCATAGGCAGCTGGTCTTTTCTTTTAATTTTGCCTATAATATAGGGGCCACGGGCGGTTTTGGGAAACGGCTCCCGCTGCGCCTACGTCTTTTACCGAAATTGATCCAGTCTATGCCCTCCACCTCCCCGGAACACCCCCATCTATCAGTGGTTGTGCCCGTCTTTAACGAGGCGGAAAACGTGGAGCCCCTGATACATCGCATCAGCGAGGCCCTGGATGGGCTGGACTACGAGATCGTGTATGTGGACGACGGCTCCACCGATGACACCACTCAGCAATTGCATGCCCTTTCGCATCCCGCCTTGCGCGTGGTAGAGCTGCGCAAGAATTACGGACAGAGCCCGGCCATGATGGCGGGAATTGATCACGCCCGGGGTACCTACATCGCCACGCTGGACGGTGACGGCCAGAACGATCCGGCCGATCTTCCCGCCATGCTGGAACTGGCCGAGCGGCAGGGCTGGGATCTGGTGGCCGGCGAGCGGGTCAACCGGCAGGACAACGTCTTACTGCGAAAGATCCCCAGCCGCATGGCCAATTTTATTATCCGGAATGCCGTGAACGTTCACCTGCGCGACTACGGCTGCGCCCTGCGCGTTATGCGGGCCGATCTGGCCAAAGACCTGGGCCTCTACGGTGAGCTGCATCGCTTCCTGCCGGTACTGGCTGCGCTGGAGGGTGCGCGGATCACCCAGGTGCCGGTGCAGCACCGCCCCCGCGAGCACGGCAAGTCCAAGTACGGCCTGGGGCGTACCTTCAAGGTCATCCCCGATCTGCTGTTCATGCTGTTCTGGAAAAAATACCTGCAGAAACCCATGCACTTGTTCGGCATCTCCGGGCTGTTGCTTCTCCTGTTCGGCCTAGGCATCAATGTTTACCTGGCCGTACTCAAGATTATGGGTCAGGATATCTGGGGCAAGCCGCTGCTCATCCTGGGGCTGTTGCTGGTGCTGGGCGGCATCCAGCTGATCACCATCGGCATTGTAGTGGAGATCCAGATGCGCACCTACTACGAGAGTCAGCAAAAGCGCCCCTACCAGGTACGCCGGGTCACGCAGGTTGCCCGGGAAAAGCTCATTCAATCAAAGACCTGATGACAGCCCGACGACTCGAAGCCGATAAGGGATATCTTTATTTCCTGGGGGCCATTGGAGCTGTGGTGCTGGCCTCCCTGGCGGGGCAGATCCGCTTATCCGGTGTGTTGTCGGTTCTGCCCGGCCTCCTTTTTGCTGCCGGCTTTGCCTTTTCGCTCTTCGGTTTGTTACACGGGGTAAAAAGCATTCGCCGCAGGGAGGATCGCAGCCTGCGTTGGTGGGTGGCCGTGCTCGGTAACGGATTGGTGGTGCTCTATTTCATAGGGGTGGTGCTGTACAACGAATGGTATGGATAAATGCTGCGCCATACATATACCAACCTTCCGGCCCTGAACGAACGAAGCGCATCCAGATCCTACCCTGGATGCGCTTCGCCTTTAGCGGTCTAGCCTTTTATTGTTTAAAGGGTATTAGTGAGAAACGATGATTCGCCTGCTGAACAGCTGATTGTTTCGCTGGAAGGTCAGCTCGTACAGGCCGTCCGGCATATGTGAAACCGGTATTTCCAGAAAGGTTTCGCTGCCGTTGACGTTTCGGGACCAAAGGGATTGCCCGAGGGCATTGGATAGACTCAACTGGAAATCCTCGCCCGTGTTTTGCCAGGAGACCTGAATCTGACTGGAAGCGGGATTGGGGAATACTGCAAGCTCGTCCAGGAAAGTAATCTGCTCAATTCCGACAGTCATTTCCACGGTGATGGTGTCGCATACCGCAACAGAGGAGCAGGAATCCGTGACGGTCAGGCAAACGACGTAATCGCCGGCCTGCGCGTACTCGTGCGTGGGATTCTGCTCGGTGCTGGTGTTGCCGTCGCCGAAGTCCCACGACCAGCTCGTACCGCCTATGGTTTGGGACAGGTCGGTAAACTGATAGGTCAGCGGGGCAATGCTGTCGGCAGCAAAGCCCACCTGGGGATCTATGCAGATGTTCAGGTTGATCCGGAGCAGGTAGGTCACCAGAAAGTTGAAATCCTCGCTGTTGGACCATGCGCCCTGGAAGAAGACCCAGGTGGATCCGGCCTGGAAATTCGCATCGGTATAAGCCAGGGTCAGGCTTTGATCCGCGGCTTCCCGCAGCACCACCACATAGGTGCCTTCATCCAGCAGCAGCGAGCCGCCCAGGATGGGCAGGTTGAAGAAGCCGGGGATGGTATCTTCAAAAACGAGTTCTTCGGTAGTAAAGAACAGTTCATCCGGCGCTCCGGTGGCGTCGGTGGTGTAGATCTCGCCTACGATGCTTTGGCCGACCACCGGTTCGGTGATAAAGGCCGATATGGAGGTGATCCGGTCTTCTCGGACGATGTCGAAGGACTGGCCGCTGAGTCCTTCAGTCCCCTGACCGATACTCAGGTTGCCGGCGATCCGATTGTCGTCCCGGGCATAAACCGACACGGACATGGCGTACCGCAGCGTCTCGACACCATCCCACGGCGCGCACAGAGGAACGCCGGCTCTTGCCGAAAACAACGCGGGCAACACGCCAGTGGCGACCGGGGCGGCCGACAGCGAGGGCCACGTGTCACCGACCAAGGGCCC
>JAJDFU010000217.1 GCA_020528935.1 Saprospiraceae bacterium
AAAAGTCGGAAAGCGCCAAAGGGGGCTCTGTCCGGTTGCGGCCTGGGGAGGTGGGGTCGTTCTACAGCCAGTACCCAGGGCAGAATCTTGTCTTCCCGGCTCATATCGGGATGGAGTAGATCAAAAAAACGGGTGCGCAACTGGGGCTTGCCGTTGTAATTCGCCGCGGCCAGGGTGGCCACTTCCCGCTCGCCGATCCAGATGCTTTCCGTGCCGGAGGCATTTTGCCGTATGGCAGCCAGTTCCTCCCGGTTTTTGGGGCCGCCCAGCAGCCGGTCGTCCGGGGTGAGCAGGCCGATGTAGGCGTTGTCCACCACCACGCGGGTTTCCTTTTTCTTGACCCAGTAAATGAGCTCGTGCTGAGCCGTATTGGCCAGCAACAGGCTGTCCGGACCGTTGGAGAGGTATTGGCGCAGGGCATACACCAAAATGGGCTCGTCGTAAATCGTGCTGAAGGCGCCGATCCGCAGTTTTTTGAAGCCGCGCCGCGTCTTGCGGCTCGTCTCCTGGGCAGCCAGCAGTTCCAGTCCCTCGCGGTCCAGGCGCACCAGGCTCCCTTTATCTTCTTCCAGCGCCTCGCGCAATTCCTGAATATCCTGCTGAACCCGCTTTTCGCCGGGAGCCAGATTGGGCAGCATGCGGCTGGCCAGGAAAACGCCCGTGCCTACGGCGATGATGGAGGTGACGAGTATAATTCCCATAAGGCGAAGATAGGGCACCACGGCAGTGCCGGTCATTAGATGGATAATGCGCAAAAATAAGAGATTCCTACCAGCTGCGAATGCCGGGAAGGTCCGGCAGCCTGCCCCCTTGATGCAGCGCGCTTAGCCGAGGTAGGATTTCAGGGCATTGCGGTTGTAGGCCTTGCGCAGGCGGCGTATGGCCCGTTCCTTGATCTGGCGAACGCGCTCGCGGGTGAGTCCGTACAGTTCGCCGATCTCTTCCAGGGTAAGTGCTTTGCTGCCGTTGAGGCCGTAGTAGGAGGAAAGCACTTCCACCTCCCGGGGGCTCAGAATGGAAAGGCCCTGCTGCACCTCATCGCGCAGGGATTGCTCCATCAGGTTCTCGTCCGGTGCGGATTCCTCGTCGGCTGCGATCAGGTCCAGCATGGTGGAATCGCCGTCCTCGCCGCTCAGGGGGGCATCCACGGAGACGTGGCGGCCGCTGCCCTTGAGCATATTGGCGACCTCCTTGGGAGAGAGGTTGAGCAGATCGGCCAGTTCTTCGTTGGTGGGCTCGCGCTCAAATTTTTGTACAAAGGATACAAAGGCCTCGTTGACCTTATTGTAGGAGCCCACTTTGTTGAGGGGAAGGCGCACGATACGGGAGTATTCTACGATGGCCTGAAGGATGGACTGCCGGATCCACCACACGGCGTAGGAGATGAATTTGAAGCCCTTGGTTTCATCGAAGCGGCGGGCAGCCTTCATGAGGCCCACATTGCCCTCATTGATCAGATCACTGAGGCTAAGTCCCTGATTTTGATATTGCTTGGCCACCGAAACGACAAACCGCAGGTTGGCCTTCGTAAGTTTCTCTAGGGCTTCCTCGTCACCGGCCCGTATGCGGCGGGCGAGCTCGGCTTCCTCTTCGGCCGAGAGCATCTGGATCTTGCCGATGTCGTTCAAATACTTGTCGAGGGCCAAACTCTCACGAGCGGTGATCTTGTTCGTGATCTTTAACTGACGCATGCCTCTGGAATTTTGGATATGGGGTCAAAAGTGCTTATCGGAACCGCTCTTGTGTGCGATCGCTTCTCGTTGTCACCTCGCTTTCAAAACCAATTACGTTTTCTTCTCTAAAATAGTTTCCCGGAGACAAAAACTTATTGTTTTTCCTAATTTTTTGTCCCTCAATAATTTGGCGGGATCTATCGGCCAAAAAATAATGCCCGGCAAGGGTTCCCTGCCAGGCATTAAATCTAGGTTATTTTTCTGGAACGGTAGCCGTCCGGAAGGCTGAGCACCGAACCGGCGGGGGATCAGTCGTTGCGGCGATCGCCCCGGCCTTCCCCCTTGCCGTTGCGCTGCGGGCGCGGAATAAGGGCTTTGCGCGACAGGCGCAGTTTGCCGGTCTTTTTATCCACGCCAATGAGCTTGACCTTCACCTCGTCCCCTTCGGAGAATACATCTTCTACCTTTTCGATGCGGGAATGGGAGATCTCCGACACGTGCAGCAGCCCGCTCTTGCCCATGAACTCGACGAAAACGCCGTAGGGCATGACGGTTTTCACCACGGCATCGAACACATCGCCCACCTGAGGTACAAAGGTGATGCGCTTGATCCACTCCAGGGCGCGCTCGATGGATTCGCCGTTGGAGCTGGCGACATTCACTACGCCCTTGTCGCCCACCTCTTCGATATTGATGGTGGTATCGGTTTCTTCCTGGATCTCCTGGATCACCTTGCCCCCCGGGCCGATCACTGCACCGATAAAGCTCTTGTCGATGATGAGCTCCACGATGCGCGGCGCATGGGGTTTGAGGTCTTCGCGCGGTTCGGGAATCGCCTCTTTCATTTTTTCCAGGATGTGAAGGCGCCCCTGCCGGGCCTGTTCCAGGGCCTCGGCGAGCAGTTCGTAGGGCATGCCGTCGACCTTGATCTCCATCTGGCCGCCGGTAATGCCGTTCTCGGTGCCGGTCAGCTTGAAATCCATATCGCCCAGGGCGTCCTCATCGCCCAGGATGTCGGAGAGAATAGCCGTGCGATCGCCCTCGGCAATGAGGCCCATGGCAATACCCGACACGGGCGATTTGATCTGTATGCCGGCATCCATCAAAGCCAGCGCGCCTGCACAGACGGTGGCCATGGAGGAGGAGCCGTTGGATTCCAGAATATCACTCACGATTCGAATGGTGTAGGGCATGTCGTCCGGCAACACCTGGCGCAGCGAGCGGCCGGCCAGATTGGCGTGCCCCACCTCCCGGCGGCCGGGGCCGCGCATGGGCTTTACCTCACCTACCGAGTAGCCGGGGAAGTTGTAGTGCAGGATAAACTTTTCGAAATACTGCCCCAGGGCGTTGTCGATCATCATCTCATCGAGCTTGGTGCCCAGGGTAAGAGAGGCGATGGCCTGGGTTTCACCGCGGGTAAAGACGGCTGAGCCGTGAGCCGATGGCAGGTAATCCACCTCGCACCAGATCGAGCGGACCTCGTCAAATTTCCGGCCGTCCAGGCGCACCTTATCGTTCAGCACCATGGCCCGGATCACTTCTTTCTTCAACTTGTCGAAGTAATATCCGACGAAGTGGCCGTTTTCTTCGGCGTATTCTTCACCCTTCTCCTCCAGCAGTTTTTCTTCCAGTTCTTCCGCTATGGCCTTAAAGGCTTCTTTCCGGGTGTGCTTGTCGTGTGCTCCGCGGGCTACCTCTGCGATCTTCTGGCGGGCCTGACCAACAAGGGCCTGAACCTCCTCGTTTTCCTCTACGGGTTCCACCTCGCGCTTTTTCAGGGCCTTTTCGCCCACCTGTTGGGCCAGATCCATCTGGGCCTGGCACTGGGTCTTGATGGCTTCATGCCCCACTTTTATGGCTTCCACCAGATCCTGCTCGGAGCATTCCTTCGCTTCGCCCTCTACCATGACCACGTTTTCCAGGGAAGCGGCCACGATGACATCCAGCTCGGCCTGCTCCAGCTCGGAGCGCCCGGGATTGACCTTGTACTCGTCCTTGATCTTGGCTACGCGCACTTCGGAGATGGGCCCCTGAAAGGGAATATCCGATACGGAAAGAGCCGCCGAGGCTGCCAGGGCCGCAAACGCGTCGGGCAGCACCTCTTCTTCCCCGGAGATCAGGTTGATGATGATCTGCGTATCGTTCATGTAGTTTTCGGGAAAGAGAGGGCGAATAGCCCGGTCTACAAGGCGGCAAATGAGCACCTCATAGTCCGAGAGTTTGGCCTCCCGGCGGAAGAAGTTGCCGGGAATGCGCCCGGCTGCGGCAAATTTTTCCTGATAATCCACAGAAAGGGGAAAAAAACTTTGCCCTTCGCGGGCTTCCTTGCTGGATACGACCATGGCCAGGAGCATGGTTTTGCCCATGCGCACCAGTACGGAACCGTCGGCCTGGGTAGCGAGTTTTCCCGTTTCCAGAGTAACGGTGCGGCCGTCCGGCAGATCAAAGGACGTGGAGATTGGTTGCTGTTGTCCCATCGAGTTGGTAGGTTGAGATAATGATTAAATGTCGTTTTCGCACCTGCCGCGGAGAAGGGCAGGATTTTCACGGGCTCCGCTTCCGGCAGGAGCCCCGGTTAAGCGGACACAGCGCAGCGGGGTGGTGGACCGGGCAAAGAGCGATCCGCAAGTGTATTTCAGGTCGTTAAGCTTGGGGTCTGCACTTG
>JAJDFU010000268.1 GCA_020528935.1 Saprospiraceae bacterium
GCCCGGTCCCGGGCACACCGTTCCGAATGTCCTTGCCGGCATAGGGGAAGGTAGTAAATACCGTGCCCGGGAGGCCCGCTCCGGTGGCATAGTAAAGGTGATACACCGTGGGATCGTCAAAGTTGACGGTCTTTTTTACCAGTCGAAGCCCCAGCAGGTGAGTGTAAAAGTGGTGATCCGGCGAAGCCTCGCGGGTAGTCGCCGTGATGTGATGAAGCCCCTGTATGGGCGAAGGACGGATGGCGGGCATAGTCGGGTTGGGTTTGGATGATGCTAAGTGCACGGACAACATTAGCCCTGTTGATCAGGCCGGGGAGATCGCTTTCGTCCGTATTCCAGTGCTTCGGCGATTCCCCTTTTCTTTGATTAGTACATGAAGCCGGGCAGTGCGGTTGGCCGGTATCGTTCATTACCTCAGTCGTCGGTAAAATGTTTGCGCCTGGGCCCGGCCGCAAAAGACTCGGCATTGTAGGCTGCCGAGCCGCCCCGGGGCACCGAGAGGCTTTGCCATTCCGCCCCGCACAGGTGCCTGGCCCAAAAGACCATCTGCCCCACGTGATAGGCGTAATGCCCAAGCTGCCGGTGGATAGCCTCCAGGACGGTATGGCCCTGGTTTCGGATGTACACCAGGCGCTCCAGGTCTTCCGGCTGCAGGGATTCCAGGGCCTGGAACAGCACACCCCAGCCTTCTTCCCAGGCCGCCAGCACCTCGGCCCGGCCGGTCAGCGTATCCTCGAACTCGCCCTCGCGATCGCGCCAGGGCTTTTCGCCGTCTGTAGACAAGAAATCCGTCCAGCGGGAGCGCATATTGCCGTGCAGGTGCTTGACGATGGTGGCCAGGGAATTGGCCTCCGGATCGGGCTGCTCGTGCAATTGGGGATCGGATACCTGGGCCAGGGCGCCCTCGCCCAGCTTTTTGTAGTAGCGGAACAGCTTGGTACAGCTTTCCAGTGCATTTCCGGAAAAGGTCATCGGTCTTTTTTTAGAATACAAATCCGGGCGGCCACCGGGTTGGCCTCGATCGCTTATTTTTGCACCTATGGATCTCAAAGTCTTCAAACTTCGACTCGTGCGGTCCATCCTTCAATGTGAGGATCCCGAATTGCTGGAAGCAGTTCAGCAAATCCTCAACCTGGACCGGAGCCCACCTGCCGTTTCGCCCGGCGACCTGCCCGACGATGCCCGCGAGCTGCAGCAATCGCTCGATGAGCTGTTCGGCGACCCGGGAAAGTCGCACTAATCATGCCCGACCATAACATTTTTCGGACTGAAGACGCGCTTCCTGCTGGCGCCGAATGGGGATTGAGCCTACCTTTGCAGGCCCAATGATCTCATCATGCTCTACCGGCTGTTCGTACTGTATCGGGATTCGTTCTCGGGACTTTCCCGGGAGATCTGGTTGCTGGCCCTGGTCACGCTCGTCAATCGTACGGGCATGATGGTGATCCCGTTTTTGTCCGTTTTCCTCAGCCAGGAAAAAGGCTACAGCCTGCAAGGGGTGAGTTGGATCATGGGGGCTTTCGGACTGGGATCCCTGGCCGGTTCTTTCCTGGGCGGTAAGCTCACCGATCGCATCGGCTTCTTTCCGGTCATGTTCTGGTCGCTATTGGTATCGGGACTGCTCTATATCGGGCTCATTTGGGCAGGCAGCTACTGGACCTTTCTGGCTGCGGTCTTTTTTCTGAGCACCGTAGCGGACAGTTTCCGGCCAGCCAGTATGGCCTCCATTGCAGCGTACAGTCGCCCGGTCAACCGCACGCGCTCCATTTCGCTCATCCGGCTGGCGATCAACCTGGGCTTTTCGGCCGGCCCGGCCATTGGTGGTCTGCTGGCCAGTACGGTGGGCTACGATGCGCTGTTCTGGACCGACGGGCTCACCTGTATACTCGCTGCCCTGCTCTTCCATTTTTTCCTGCCCCGCCGCCGGGAAAGCGAGGAAGAGGAACACCCGTACGAATCGGGCTCGACAGCCAAACTTCCGCTCAACCTACCCCCACACCGAAACCCGCATTACCTGGTTTTTCTGGTCAGCACCTTGCTTACCCTCGTGGTTTTTATGCAGCTGTTTGTGACCGTGCCGGTCTATTTCAAAGCGCACTTTGGGCTCAGTGAATTCTGGATTGGCCTCTTGCTCAGCCTCAACGGTTTGATCGTTTTCACCCTGGAAATGCCCATCATTTTTAAGCTGGAACGGCACCCCAATAAGCTGAAATTGGTGCGTATCGGCGCTGTGCTGATCGGTTTTTCTTACCTGCTTTACCTGCTCTTTCCCTTCTGGGCGGGCATCACCATCGTGTATATGCTGGCCATCAGCCTGGGAGAGATCCTGCACCTGCCCATGGCCAGCACCCACGCCCTGGGCCTGAGCGGACCGCGCACCCGGGGACAGTACATGGGCTTGTTCTCCATGTCGGGCTCGGTAGCCCACCTCATCGCTCCGGTGCTGGGGCTTCAGGTGGCCGGGCGAGCGGGGTATCCCGCACTCTGGTGGGTGGTTCTGGCGCTGTCGGTGCTTGGATTGGCGGGCTATGTCGCACTGGATCGCAGGGGCCTTGTTTCAAAGGCCGCAAGCGCCTGAAAAAAGCTAGAACATATTGATGATGTTTGCGTTAAGTATGCAAACAAAAAATCCATAGACCATGTCAACCGAAACAACCAATTGGCCGGATCTGGCAATCGGATTGTACGACCGCCTCACCGGACGCAATGCGGAGATCACCTATGAATTCGAAGATTTTGAACTTCAGGTGCCCAGCAGTGCTTCTGAGGACGCCAAGCACGCCACCTGGAAAATGACGGGTACGCTCCGGGTTCGCACCAAGGACAATAGCGAGCAGAAGAAGTAAATCGAAAGACGTCCATTGTTTCACATGGCATGCCGGAGCACTCCTGTGCTCCGACGTGTCATTCCTCTCTTTACATTTTCCCTCCCATTATGTTTGATCGACTGAGGATGGAAGCCGACCTGGAGTTATCCCATCCCAAAGGCCGCATGCGCTGGACTACGGATAAGGACGGCGTTCAGCAACTCCATTTCTCCAACGAAGAGGTTTTCCGCGCGTTTCTGCTCAACCTGAAGCAGGGTGGCCTAAGCCTGAGCCGCTTGCGCCGGGGATATGCGCTGGCCAAAGATCAGCCTATACAGCTGAAGGTCGGTGACCAGTTGTGGTACTCCAACCCGCCCGGGCAAGGGCGAAGGGTGAAGTACTGGCCGCTCGTCCGGTTATTGGCGGGCATTTATTTTTTCCGGTAAGCCGGTGAAGGTCGAAGCATTTGGCATTCGTACGGACTCCGCGTGCTGCAGCCGAATAATCCTTTTTCACGCCAATCGTTGCGAAGATGGAACAAGCCCTTATTTTCGCATAAAGCTGCGCTTTGGCACAGATCGGTACAGACATCCAGGAAGCCGTCCGCTGGTTAAGACGGGGCGAACTCGTCGGGATTCCCACAGAGACGGTGTACGGACTGGCCGGAAATGCCCTGTCGGGAGGAGCGGTGAGCCGCATCTTCGAGGTCAAAAACCGCCCCACCTTCGATCCGCTGATCGTACACATTGCCCATCCGGACCGGGCAGATGCCCTGGTGACCCGCTGGCCACAGCAAGCCCGGCAGCTGGCTGAAGCTTTCTGGCCCGGCCCACTCACTCTTCTTTTCCCCAAAAGCGACCGCGTACCGGAGCTCGTAACGGCCGGTTCGCCCTGGGTTGCCCTGCGGATGCCGGATCATCCGCTCACGCTGGAGTTGCTCAACGCCCTGGAGTTTCCTCTGGCTGCGCCTTCTGCCAACCCCTTCGGCTACATCAGCCCAACGACTGCCCGGCACGTAGCCGAGCAATTGGGGCACGCCATTCCCTACATTCTGGATGGCGGCCCCTGCCGCGTTGGCGTGGAGAGCACCATCCTTTCCTTTGCAGACGAAACCCCCACCATCCTCCGCCAGGGAGGGGTCGCTGTCGAAGAGATCGAAGCATTGCTGGGCCCCGTCCAGGCCAGGCTGCATTCCAGCTCCCGGCCCGACGCGCCGGGCATGCTCCAAAGCCATTACGCACCCCGGGTGTCCGTTCGCCTGATAGACCGGGAGGCCGATCTTCCCGAAACTGAGGCAGAAGCGGGGGCACTGGTCTTTTCCACCCCTCTGCCCGGCATTCCCGAAGAACGGCAATACATTTTGTCTGCCCGGGGCGATCTGCGCGAGGCTGCTCAGCGGCTTTTTTCCGGTCTGCGCTTGCTGGACCGCCCCGAACTGCGTGTGATCCTGGCCGAACCCTTCACCGAACGCGTCCTTGGCCGGGCCATACCCGACCCGACCCGCGCGCGCGCCGCTCCCATGA
>JAJDFU010000076.1:0-3024 GCA_020528935.1 Saprospiraceae bacterium
ACCTCCATATCTTAGTCCCGGACTGTACCACTTTTCCGCCTCCGATGGGCTGGAAGTTTTCGTAGCCGAAGGCGAGATCCACGCCTCCCGGGTGCTCGCCCGGGCGCGCTTCCTACTGCTCGGCGCTACGCCCTGATCGATCCGGAGGCTTGGGAATGTGCCGGCCGAAGCCTATTTTCCGCGCTGTGAACGACCTGAACCCACAACTCTTTATCCGCCCCGGCCATTGGGATGCATGGCCGGGGGTACGGGCCGCCCAAAGCACCAGACACGGCGGCGTCAGCCCGCCGCCCTTCGATGCGCTCAACCTCGGCCTGTACACCCAGGACTACCCCAGCTACGTGTCGCAGAACAGATTGCGCTTCTTCGGGGCCCTCGGCATACCCCCGGAACGAACGGCCGGCGCTCAACAGATACACGGCAAAGAGGTGCTGTATGTGCAAAACCCCGGGCAGTACAGCGGCTTCGATGCGCTCATTACCGACATCCCGGAGCTCTACCTCACGGTCACCACAGCCGATTGCAATCCCATTCTGATCTACGATACCGGCCAGCGGGCCGTGGCCGCCATCCATGCCGGCTGGAAGGGCACTGCCCTGGAGATTGCGCGGCATGCGCTCCGGAATATGCAAGACCGCTTTGGCACCGACCCCGCCCGCTGCCACGCATGGATGGGCGCCTGCATCGGCGCGGATGAATACGAGGTGAATGCCGATGTAGCCGAACAGTTCCCGGAGGCTTTTCGCCCCTGGGATGCCGGGCGCAGCAAGTACCTGCTCGACCTGCACAGTGCCAATCGGGCCCAGCTGGAAGCCGGGGGCGTGCCCGCCGGGCAGATCAGCCGCTGCCCCTACACCACCATGGCTCACGAGCAGCATTTTTTCTCCCATCGCGCTTCCGCAGGCCATACCGGGCGCATGCTGGCCGTGATCGGCCTCAAGGCCGAATAATGGGCCAGAGGGCGAACACCTCACCTTGCATAAGCCGGGCATTGAGATACTTTTGCAAAAAGAGCGCTTCATGACGGGCAAAATCACAACCTGCCATTGGCTTGCCGCCCTGCTTCCGGCCGCGCTGGCCTTTTCCTGCCGGCCGGCTTCGGAAACGCCCGCCCTGACGGTGGCCGTGGCCGCCAATGCAGCACCGGCCATCGAGGAACTGGCCCGGACCTTTCACCGGGAGACCGGCCGGGACGTAGCCCTCATCATCGGCTCATCGGGCAAGCTGAGCGCACAGATCCAGCAGGGCGCCCCGTTCGACCTCCTGCTCTCGGCAGATGCCGGCTATCCCGAAGCCCTGATCGAGCAGGACAAGGCCGTGGCGCCCATGGCGGTATATGCCCGCGGCCGGCTGATCCTCTGGCTTCGGGATACGGCCGGCCCGGAGCGGGTGGCTCTTTCCCGCTTGCAGCGGCCGGAGATAAAGCGCATTGCCTTGGCCCAGCCCGGGCTTGCCCCCTACGGACGCGCGGCGCAGGAGGCGCTCGACCATTACGGCCTGTGGGCCGAGCTGCAACCCAAGCTGGTCTTCGGGGAAAGCATCTCCCAGGTCAATCAGTTTCTGAGTACCGGCGCCGTGGAGGCGGGCTTCACCGCCCTTTCGGCCACCCACTATTCCAATCTGGCCAGCCGGGGCCGCTACCTGGAAGTGGAGCCTTCGGCTTACGGGGCCATCGAGCAGGGCATGGTCATTACCCGCTACGGAGTCCGGAACCATCCCGAAGCCGCCCGCGCCTTTTTTGATTTCCTGCAATCCGAAGCAGCCCGCCAAACGCTGGAGCGCTTCGGCTATCGGATCCCCCCAAACTAAAACGGCTATGGAAAACCTCTTTTGGCCCACCATGGGCCTCACCTTTCGGCTGGCCCTCATCACGACCCTGTTGCTCTTGCTGCTGGGCGTTCCGCTGGCCTACGGGCTGGCCCACTGGCGATCGCGCTGGCGCTCCGCGGTGCAGGCCGTGATCAGCATGCCGCTGGTGCTGCCCCCCACCGTATTGGGGTTTTACCTGTTATTGCTCTTCAGCCCGGAAAACAGGCTGGGCCGCTGGCTGGAGGAAAGCCTCGGCCTGCAGTTCGTCTTTACGTTCGAAGGGCTCGTTCTCGGTTCCATCCTGTACAGCCTGCCCTTCATGGTACAGCCCCTCCTCTCCGGTTTCGAAAAGCTGCCCCGGGAGCTGGAGGAAGCCTCCTACACCCTGGGTAAAAGCCGCTGGGTCACCTTCTGGCGGGTCTTGCTGCCCAACCTGCGGCCGGCGCTGCTCAGCGGGGCCATCCTGTCCTTTGCGCATACTGTGGGCGAATTCGGTGTGGTACTCATGATCGGGGGGAACATACCCGGGCAAACCAAGGTCGCTTCCATCGCCATTTACGAGGAGGTGGAAGCCATGAACTACCCGCTGGCTCATCAGTACGCCGGTTTATTGCTGGCCTTCACCTTTTTCATCCTCTTGCTGGTGTACGGCTGGAGCCTGCGCCAGCGCCATGCCCTGGAGCTATGACGGTCGAATTGCGCAAAAGGCTGGCCGCCCCGCAGGGCCCGATGTGGCTGGATGTTCGACTCGAATGGCCGGAGGGCGCTTTTGTCGTACTCACCGGGCCCTCCGGCAGCGGCAAGAGCATGCTGCTGCGGCTATTGGCCGGCCTGGACCGGCCCGAGGAAGGCCGCATCGTACTGAACCAAGCCGTTTGGCAGGACAGCGCGCAGGGCCTGTTCCGGAAAACGCGGGATCGCAGCCTGGGCATGGTCTTTCAGCAGTACGCCCTCTTTCCGCACTGGAGCGTGCGCGAAAACCTTCGCTTCGGCCTGCCGAAAGGCGAGCCCGAAGAACGCATCGAAGAGCTGCTGGAAGTGATGGAACTGGGCGAACTGGCCAACCGGCCGCCCCATCTGCTGAGCGGCGGCCAGCAGCAGCGCGTGGCCATCGCCCGCGCGCTTGTGCAGCGCCCCCAGCGGCTCCTGCTGGAGGAGCCCCGCACTCCCCTGGCCTTCCGACCCCCCCCCCGCCAGGCGCCACCGCTGTGCACG
>JAJDFU010000076.1:3034-4321 GCA_020528935.1 Saprospiraceae bacterium
AGCCCCTCTCTGCCCTGGATGTACGCACCCGCCGCCGCCTGCAGCAGTACCTGTTGCAGGTGCACCGCCAGTACGAGCTGACGACCCTGCTGGTCACGCACGATCCGCAGGAGATGATGCAACTGGCCGATGAGCTGATCTGGCTGGAAGCCGGACGAGTGGTGCAGCAGGGAGACCCCCGACGCATCCTCCGGGCTTATCTGGATGGCGGCGAACTCTGATGAGCATCATCCCGCTTCCTGATCCATGTCATTGAGCGCCTTCCGCAAACCTGCCAAATTGGGCCCCAAAAAGGACGATCTATGAAGATGTGGCTATCCCTTACCATGCTGCTGTTGAGCGCATCCGTGCTATGCGGGCAGGAAATCGAAACTGTATTCCAAAAAAGTGCTACCGTGGGCGGTTTTGGCGCGCCCATCATCAAGTTCACCGGCGCCGCGGGCGATTACAAAACCCTGGGTGGCGCAGGCGGTGCGGTAGTGATCAATGACTTTTTCGCCGGCATCTTCGGGATAGGAGGCCGCGTGGGAAAGATGCAGTGGGAAAACCGGCCTTACAATGTCAATTACGGCTACGGGGGGCTGTGGCTGGGCTATGCGCACCAATCCTGGAGAGCCGTCCATCCGTACACCAGCCTGCAGCTGGGCTGGGGCGCCGTGGACCTCAGCGCCACTGAAGAGCCCTTCAACGAGGAGAATACCGACGACAACATCTTCGTAGCAGAACCCGAACTGGGCGTCGAGGTCAACCTGTTTAAGTGGTTCAAGCTGGCGGGCACCGTGGGCTATCGCTTCACGACGGGTGCCGAGCGGTTCGACGGGTTCAAAAATTCCGATCTCAGTGCTTTTTCCGGCTACCTTACGCTGCGCTTCGGTGGGTTTGGCAAGCGCCAACCGAAGGACGCCGAATCACATTGTACACTTGTCGCTTTTTGGCATTAGCCCAACTGCCGTTGCCGGGCATGACCATTGGCAAGTTCGCCCAAACGGGGAACCGGTATATTCGTTTCAAAATAAACTGCTCTTCCCCAGCGTCGGGGATGTCAACACACCACGCATCTGCTTGCTCCGCATCGGGAGGCGGTAAAATTCAATAGAACCATGAAAAACTCGACCTGCCTGATCACCGGCGGGGAAAGTGGGCTGGGCTTTTCCTTTGCTTCGGCCATCGCCCGCGAGGGAGGGGATGTAGTCCTTTTGTGCCGAAAAGCAGCACGAGGACCGGACGCAAGCCAGGCAACAACCCGGGAACGCAACAAAACAAAAAACAACCCCATCCACAAACACA
>JAJDFU010000485.1 GCA_020528935.1 Saprospiraceae bacterium
AGGGCCTCCTCGGTCGTTGCCGGGCCGTCGGGGTCGAGTGTGGCGAAGGCCTGCAGGAAGTCCTCATCGCCGGTGTGGCCCAGCAGGCGGTTGCCCCATTCGTCCGCTTCGGCAAAATGGACGCGCACCGGCCACTCGTCGGCGGTTTCGGCCTCCCAGTGGCCGTTCTGCGCTTCGATCCGCTGCAGCAGGCCGGCGTCCCGGAGCCGGTCGGCCTGCTCGGCCCGCACCAGCAGCTCGATGGCCGGCAGTACGTTGCAGCGGCGGCGGAAGTCGCCGGTTTCGGCCACTTCGATCCCTTTCCGCTTCAGGTTCTCCAGCAGTTCCCGCCCGGGCCGGTCCAGGCTGGCGTAGCGGAACCGGTTTTTGCTGCGCAGATAGTACTCCAGCTTTTTCTTCAGATCCGCCTGCGTTTTCTCGCCAAAACCCTTGAGTTCGAGCAGGCGGTTTTCCTGCACGGCATAGAGCAGTTCGCCCACCGATTCCACCCCCAGGTCCTTCCATACGGTCCGTATCTTTTTGGGGCCGATACCTGGTATGCGAAGCAACTCGCGCACGCCCTCGGGGGTTTGCTCTTCGTACTTTTCGATGGTCTGCAGGCGGCCGCTGTCCAGCAGTTCGCGGATCTTGCTGCTGATGGCTTTGCCTACGCCTTTGATCGCGCCGATCTCCTCGTCGGTCATTTCGGACAGGGGCTGGTCCAGCTTGCGCAGGGTCAGGTAGGCATTCTGGTAGGAACGCACCTTGTAGGGGTTTTCCCCGTGCAGCTCCATGATCTGGCCCAGGTATTGAAAAGCCTTGGCAATCTCTTTGTTGGTCATGCATCAGGTATTCATCCAGGCCACAATGGAGCGCACCTGGGCTTCGGCAAAGCGCTCCACGATCTCGGGATCCATGAGCAAGCGGGCGTCCTCGGCATTGTCGAAGAAGAGGTGCTCCACCAGCATGGCCGGCATGAGGGTACGGACGAGCACGAAAAAGCGGGCCTCGCGGTCGTGGTCGCCGTCGCTGAGGCTGGAGCGGTAGTCGATGCGGTTTTCCAGCAGGTCGCGCACATTATTCCAGTGCATTTCCGCCAGCACATCGGCCTGTGTGCGGCCGGGCGAAGTGTACACCTCAAAACCGCGGGCCGTGTGGGTGGAGGAGGCATTGGCGTGGTTGGAGATGTAAATGCCCTTGCGGTGGTTGCGATAATACCAATTGGCCACCTCCACCCGGTAGTTGAGGGAGATGTCCAGAAATTCGTGGCTCACGATCCGGTAAGGAATCTGCAGGTGCTGAAGGCGGTTTGCCACGCGATTGGTGAGGGTGCGGTTCCACACCCCTTCGTAGAAAAGGGGCCCGTCGTGGAAGGTTCCGTTTCGGTGCCGAAACATTTTGGATGGTGCGGTCGTGTACTGCCCGTCCGGATCCAGGCCGCCGTGTCCGGCATCCAGGAATACCATGAAATCACTGGCCATGGGGATGGTTTTTCTGCCAAAAGAGCAAAATACGACACGCAGCGAACAAATCGTAATGTCAGAGGGGACCGGTTCCCGATTTATTTGCCCGGTCTAGGCTTCCGCCTTGGGCGTGCTGAAGTTCATGGGCGGAAAACTGGACGAGTCGGGCTCTGCCACGGGGCCAAACTGGTTTTCAAACTTGGTGATGTTGTCCTGCAAGGCTTTGAGCAGGCGCTTGGCATGCTGGGGGGTGAGGATTACCCGGGATTTCACCTTGGCCTTGGGTACGTTGGGCACCATCCGGATAAAGTCCAGGACGAACTCGGACTGCGAATGCGAAATGATGGCCAGATTGGAATAGGTGCCTTCGGCTACATCCTCGGGCAATTCGATATTGATCTGGTTCTGTGCCTGCTTGGGTTTGTTTTGGTCTGCCATGTTCAGTATTGCATTATGGTGAAAGCAGAGGTGCATCGGGCCGTGTATGGGCATGCCGGGCGGTCGTTCGCAACCGGCTGATCACCGGCGGCCGTAGCGCTCTTCAACTTTTGGTCTTTTTTTTGCTCGTTTTCCGGCTGCTGCTTTTTTTGGCCGTCGATTTTTTCTTCGCGCTGCCCGTTTTCTTCTTCTTCTTCGCGGGCTTTTTCTTGGCCTTGGAAAAAGCATCCGGAATTTCGGCCTCAATGTAAGCTTTTACCTGATCCAGGCTCAGTTCCTGGGCTTCTTCCCGGCTGATGCGGCTGCCGTCCTTCTTTTTGGGGATCTTCACGTTTTTCTTGCCAAAGCGTATGAAAGGGCCCCAACGGCCGTTTTCCAGGGCGATCTTTTCATCGGGCCACTGCTTGATGTAGCGTTTGGCTTCCTTTTCTTCCTTGGCGGCGATGAGCTCGTGCATCTCCTCCAGGCTGAGGTGGTTGGGATCGTAGCCTTTGTTGCGGGGGATGTTGACGAACATGCCGTTCCACTTCAGGAAAGGACCGAAGCGGCCTACTCCCTGCTGGATGGGCTTGTCCTTGTAGGTGCCCACGGGAGCCTCCTCCTCGAGTTTTTTCTCGATGAGCTCTACGGCGCGCTCGAAGGTCAACTCCAGGGGGTCTTCGCCCTTGGGTATGGAGACGAATTTGTCGCCAAAGCGCACGTAGGGGCCGTAGCGCCCGCGGCCGATAGCCACCTCATCGCCCTTGTAGGTGCCCATATCGCGGGGCAGCTGGAAGAGCTTGAGCGCCTCTTCGTAGGTAACGGTATCGATGGATTGTTCCGGGCGGAGATTGGCGTACCTGGGTTTTTCGCCTTCCTCCAACTCGTCCGGCGCGCCGATCTGCACCACCGGTCCCAGGCGGGTCATGCGGGTGAGCAGGGTGCGGCCCGTTTCGGGATCCTTGCCGAGGATGCGCTCGCGCGTGGGGCGATCGGCATGCTCCAGGGTTTCCTCCACATTTTCGTGAAAGGGGCCGTAAAACTCTTTGAGCATGGCATTCCACACGCGCTGTCCGGTGGAGATCTCGTCGAACTCCTTTTCGATGTCGGCCGTGAAGCCGTAGTCCATGATCCCGGAAAAGTGCTCATCCAGGAAGTCGCTCACCGTAATGCCCATATCGGTGGGGAAGAGGCGGTTTTTGACGGCCCCGGTCGTTTCGGTCTGGGTCTCGCTGCGGATCTCGTCCTGTTCCAGGGTGAGCACCTGATATGGGCGCTCTTCGCCCTCCCGGGATTCCTTGACCACGTAGCCGCGGCCGGGTTCCATGATCTTGGAGATGGTGGGCGCATAGGTAGAGGGGCGGCCAATGCCGAGTTCTTCCCGTTTTTTTACGAGGCTGGCCTCCGTGTAGCGGTCCGGTGGTCGGGTGACACCCTGAGTGGCCTCCACCCGGCGCACCTCCAGTTCATGGCCCACTTTGCGCGCCGTCAGCCTCCCCGTGGCCTCTTCTTCGTCACACTCCTCTTTTGACTCCAGGTATACTTTCCAAAGGCCGTCGAACTTCAGCACCTCGCCGTCGGCCTTCAGCTGGGTTGCCGGCTGGGTGGAAATGCCGATGCGCACGGTGGTTTTTTCCACTACCGCGTCGGCCATCTGGGAGGCGATGGTGCGTTTCCAGATGAGTTCGTAGAGGCGCTGCTCGTCGCGGTTGCCGCTCACATTCTTGCGCTGGATGTAGGTGGGGCGAATGGCCTCGTGTGCTTCCTGCGCTCCGGCAGACTTGCCCTTGAAGCGCCGCGTCTGTACGTACTGCTCCCCGAATTCCTTGTCCACTTCTTCGGCTATGGATTTCAGGGCCAGCTCGCTGAGGTTGGTCGAGTCGGTACGCATGTAGGTGATGAAACCCTGCTCGTACAGTTTTTGGGCAGCGCTCATGGTCCGGTTTACGGAGAAGCCCAGCTTGCGGCTGGCTTCCTGCTGAAGGGTAGAGGTGGTAAACGGAGCCGTTGGGCGCCGCTTGATGGGCTTCACCTCAATGTCCTGGATGTCGTAGGTGGCGCCCATGCAGCCTTCGAGAAAGGCGCGGGCATCTTTTTCGGAATCGTAGCGCTGCGGGCCCTCCGCTTTGAGAACCGCCGTCTTGCCGGCTTCGCTCTGTACGTCGAACAGCGCGTTGACGCGATAGAATGGGGTAGGGGTGAAGGCATTGATGGCCCGCTCCCGCTCGACCACCAGCTTGACGGCGACGGACTGTACCCGACCGGCCGAGAGCTTGGGCCGTATCTTTCTCCAGAGGATCTCGCTGAGTTCGTAGCCCACCAGCCGGTCCAGTACCCGGCGGGCCTGCTGAGCCTTGACCAGGTTGATGTCCACCCGGCGTGGGTTCTGGATCGCCCGCTCGATGGCGGGTTTGGTGATCTCGCGGAACACGATGCGCTTGGTCTTCTCCGCATCCAGGTCCAGTACCTGGCAAAGGTGCCAGGAAATGGCTTCGCCTTCGCGGTCTTCATCCGTGGCCAGCCATACCTCATCCACTTTTTGGGTGAGCTTCTTTAATTCTTTGACGACCTTCTGTTTATCGGGGGAAACGACGTATTTGGGTTCAAAGTCGTTTTCGACATCTACGGCACCCTGGCTCTTCTGCAGATCCCGTACATGGCCATAACTGGATCTTACGGTGAAATCCTTTCCCAGGTATTTTTCGATGGTCTTGGCCTTGGCAGGCGACTCTACGATCAGTAAGTTTTTTGACATAATACCGACGCTGGTTTTGGGGTTTTTTCGCTGCGTGCAATCCGCCTCCTCAGGATTGCAAATGTAGAAATTTAGGCTTTTGTTCACCCCGCACAGGCCAGTTACCGCCCCGGACAACGCTTGCAGCGCTTGCCTTTTTTGTACTTTTTACAGCATTTCTTTTTCATCTTCTTGCCCTGCACAACCGGCAGTGCAAAGGGCAGCTGTACATCCTGACCGGGACGTGAAGAACGGCGACTGGTAATTGACATGTTCGTGTTCGGTTTGAAAAAATGGCCCGTGTGTTCACCTCAAAGTTGAAAAGCGAACGCCCTGCAATCCGATGACTTTTCGCAGGCCCGGAAATGATTCTTTTCGAAAAACGCCGAAAATCCACCGCTCGATTTCCGCGGCCTCGCGAAATGACGCCGCACAGACAAAGCACGGGATGAATATTTCGCAAGGATTCCTCCTCTTGGCCGAAAAGCCTCTCCGGAAAGTAAAAGTAGTAAAACTACAAAATAAGGTTGCAAAGCTATGAATCGCATGAACCCCCCCGGGGATTGCAGCGATCGGTATCCAGTCGGGTCCGGAGGCGCTTGTCGAGCCGCTTTCCGCATCATGCGCACAGGTGGCATTGCGATCTGGTCGAAGCCTGGTGCCGGGGGCGCTGTTCACCGGGCGTGAAGGTTGTCCGATGGGCCGGGCGGGGCTTGGCAGGTGCATCTCCGGCTAACCCCGGGACACCCGGGAGAGCGGGAATAGGCTGAGGCTTGTCGGGATTTCGCTTGTGGAGCGAACGCGGCCAAGTTTTATTCTGAATAAGGCGCGATATTGCCTGGAATGGGGAAGGGGACCTATTTCCGGTACCGGAGCTACGCGCTTGCAGGCCGGAGTGCTTTTCGGCACGCAGGCCTGACTGCCAGCCGAACTTAGGTACTAAGGCAGGCTGGAGGGCAACGCCGTTCAGGATAAAATCTGGCAAGAACAGCCCAAAGGGATGAAGTCCGAACACCTTTGAGTTGCGGAAGACAAAACCTCGCCTGCGCAGAGGCGATTTGGGCCTTCAGCGCTGCCTTCGGAAATTTGCGTACATTTCAGTAGAACGCAAGGCCATGGGGGGCGGAATGAATGACAGCCCTTCCACGGACGGAACAATACAGCGGATATGAAAACGCTTTACATCGCGGCGACGGGCCAGCACGTGGGAAAGACCACCTCCACGCTCGGCCTGGTGCGCAATTTCAAGGAATTGGGCTTCAATACGGGCTATTGTAAACCCGTTGGTCAGAAACACCTCACGATCAACGGGGAGCTGGTAGACAAGGACGCCGTCCTGTTTGCCAAAAGTGCCGGCTTCGAGATCGAACCGAAGTTGCACAGTCCGGTCATCCTGGCCAAGGGGATCACCAAATCCTATATCGAAAGCCCCTACAGCCTGCCATTCCGCGGAGACATCAAGAACGCGGCCCGCCTGCTGGAGGAACGGCATGAAGTGGTCATCTATGAAGGTACGGGCCATCCGGGGGTAGGCAGCGTGGTGGACCTGTCCAATGCACATGTTGCCCGGCTGCTCAAGGCCGGTGTGGTCATGGTTGTAGAAGGGGGGATCGGCAGTACGCTGGACCGCCTCAACCTGAGCATGGCGCTGTTTCGGGAGCAGCGGGTGCCGCTGCTCGGCGTCATCGTCAATAAGGTTCGCTCGGACAAATACGAGGATGTGGGTTATTTCCTGAAGAAGAAACTGGACCAATACAAGATCCCCATCCTGGGCATGTTGCCCTACGACCAAAGCCTGTCGTTCCCCATTATGGAGACCATCAGCCACGCCGTGGGCGGGCAGGTCATCCTCAATGAAAATCGCTTGTCCAACCGGGTAGAGGATATCATTTCCGGTTCCCTGGTGGACATGGACGAGTTCAGCACTTTTCACAACACCTTACTGGTAGTGAGCAGCAAGCGGCTCAACGAGGCCATCGAAAAGGTGAAGACCATTGCCAGCCTGAAAATGCTGGAGCGCTCCCCGCTGTCCGGTGTGATCGTGACCGGCGACGGCAAACACGCCAATCTCACCGATGTGGCGGATCTCAACAACCCCTACTTCAGAGAACACAAGATCCCCGTCATCACTACCAAGCTGGACACCCTGGGCTCGGTCATCAAGATCAGCCGTATAGAGGTGAAGATCAACACCCGCACCCCCTGGAAGGTCAAGCGAGCAGTAGAACTCATCCGGAAACACGTGGATTTTGATCTGCTTATGGATCGCATGCGGTTGGTGCCCAAAACGGTACAGGGTTGAAGTCAGCCCATGGGCAAGTGCCTGAATCACAGGATATTGTCCCTTTTACACTAAGCTTGGTCAACCCGTACAGACCCTGGCAAAGGGTGGCGGACAGCCGCAATAAGTGGGATCTTTACCCACAGCAATCACCCCGAAAGACAAATGGTAACCCTCACCCTGCTTTCCCAATACGAACAACCCGCCATACTGCTTCGTGCCCTGGCCCATCCGGTTCGCCTGGCGGTGATCGAATTACTCCACCAAGAGGCCTTCATGGAGGTCGACGCCATGCAAAAGCACCTGGGGCTGGATCCGGCCGTACTGGCGCATCACCTCAAGATACTCCGCAATCAGCGGGTGGTGGCGGTACATCGCCGGGCGCAAGAGACGAGCTATTCGCTTTGTCATCCCGACTTTCAGGCGCTGCTCGACCTCCTGAATCGGGCCCGGCGGCAGGAGCTGGATTGAACTTGCTACCTTTGCCGGCAATTCAAATCCAAGGCACGAATGCTTACTGCCATTTCGCCCATCGACGGCCGGTATGCCGAAAAAACCGCTGAGCTTAGCGACTACTTCAGTGAATATGCCCTCATCCGCTACCGGGTGCTGGTTGAGCTGCAGTACTTCATGGCGCTATGCCGGCTCCCCTTGCCACAGCTGAACGAGGTGCCCGCGGAGAAACTTCAGGCCCTGGAGCGGCTGAGCAATCAGTTCGGTCTGGAGGAAGCCCGCCGGATCAAGGCCATCGAAAGCACGACCAATCACGACGTCAACGCGGTGGAATACTTCATAAAATCCTGGTTTGACGAGCACGGCCTGGGCGCCTATCGCGAATTTGTGCATTTCGGGCTCACTTCGCAAGATGTAAATAATACGGCCGTGCCTTTGCTGCTGAAACACGCCGTGGAAGGGGTTTACCTGCCGCAACTAAAGACCCTGATCGACACCCTGGAGGAACTGGCCGGGCGCTGGCGGGACGTACCCATGCTTGCCCGCACACACGGACAGCCGGCATCCCCCACCACCCTGGGCAAGGAAATTGCCGTCTTCGCGGAGCGCCTGCGCATCCAAAGGGAGCAGTTGCTTGCCGTGCCGTTCAGCGCCAAGTTTGGCGGAGCAACGGGAAACTTCAATGCCCACTACGCGGCCTATCCCGGGCAGGACTGGGCCGCCTTCGGCAATCGCTTTGTCGAAGAGGTATTGGGTTTGCGGCGTTCGCAGCCCACCACACAGATCGAGCACTACGACAACCTGGCTGCGCTTTTTCAGACCATGAAGCGCATCAATACCATTTTTATTGACCTGGCCCGCGACCTGTGGACCTACATTTCCATGGACTATTTTCGCCAGAAAACGGTGGCCGGTGAGGTGGGCTCCTCGGCCATGCCGCACAAGGTGAACCCGATCGACTTTGAGAATGCGGAGGGCAATCTGGGCCTGGCCAATGCCCTGTTTACCCATCTGGCCGATAAGCTGCCCATATCCCGGCTGCAGCGCGACCTCACCGACAGCACCGTGCTGCGCAACCTGGGCGTGCCAATAGCCCACACACTCATTGCGTTCAAAGCGGTGCGCAAGGGATTGGGAAAGTTGCTACTCAACCGGTCCCGGCTGGAAGCCGACCTGGAGGCCAACTGGATGGTCGTGGCCGAAGCCATACAAAACATCCTGCGCCGGGAGGGATATCCGCAACCCTACGAAGCCCTCAAGGAGCTTACCCGCGGCAAGCCCGTTGTGCACAAGGAAGACCTGCACGCTTTTATCGATCAGCTCAATGTGCGCCAGGCCGTAAAGGACGAAATGAAGCGCATCAGCCCGCACAATTACATCGGGCGGTGAGCGTGGAACCGGAAAATTCACCGGACGTTCCGCCCAGCGGGCTGTACAATCCCAAAATTTTGAAAATCAAATCATTACGAACGGGCCGGTCCCATTCTTAGGGCAACTTTCCCACCCACATTGGGGCACACCAAATTTTGCAATGGTCAGAGTCGAAGACCCTGGCATCAGTGGTTGAAAATGCGCCTATTTTCAGCCGTTTATCGTCCGCATTCACGGAAACCCGTGAATAATGCGGGTTAAAGCCTTGAACCATTTGGCTTAACAACTCATTAACAAGAATTGAAAAACGCTTAAGTGGTGTCCCGGAAGCGCTTTCGTACCTTTGCTTCCGATGCCAAAGCCATCATGTGTAAAAACTCATTTCACCTTTTCAAAAGCACAACTGATATGTACAAGTCCATGAAACTGTTCTTTTTTGCACTCGCCGCTGCCGGCACCCTGCTGGCCTGCCAGAGCGGAGATAAGGACGTGCGCGAGGAAGCTGCCGAGAGCCTGCAGACCGTACAGCCGGCCGACAATGCCGCTGCTCAGAATGCCGCAAATCAAAAGACTGCACCGGCTGGTCCTACCACGGAAATAACCTTTGATGAAACCGAATTCAACTTCGGTACGGTCACCGATGGCGAAGTGGTAGAACACACCTACACTTTCACGAATACCGGCGACGAACCCCTGATCATCAGCGATGCCCGCGGCAGCTGCGGCTGCACGGTTCCCGATTGGCCCAAAGAGCCCATAGCGCAGGGTGAAGAAGGCAAAATCACCGTGCGTTTCGACAGCAAGCGCAAGGTGGGTGATCGCCGCCAAAAGGTAACGATCACCGCCAATACCGAGCCTGCCCAAACCTTCATTTACCTGGTGGGCAAAGTAGAAGCGGGTGAAAACTCCGGCAAAGAGAATCAACCCGGCATGAAGGTGGTACAGTAAGATGTATCCCGCTCCGCGGATTGAAAGAGCCTGGATGGTGCGTCTTGCCGTCCGGGCTCTTTTTTTGCCGTCCGGGCTCGGGCCTCTGCGCCGGAGGCTTTGTACATATGCACGAGAAAGCCTACTTTTAAGTGTTGGCCTCTCTAGCCCCGGTATAGATCACACGGGCTGTCCGCCTTCCCGAGGGGGAGGGGCAGTTGCCGTCCGTGCACACCCGCTGTTTGATCGGCGGGGCGACTTTTTCACACACGCGAACAGCAATCACTATGAAACGTGCAATGACCATCCTGCTTTGGGGCCTGCTCGTCCTGTGCCTTCCCGAATGGGTACACGGGCAATTTAAATCGCTGATGCGTACGGCCGACAAGGAATACGAGTTACACGCCTTTGAAGAGGCAGCCAACAATTACGAACAAGCCCTGAAAAGAAGGTCGGACGACGCAGACGCCCTAACGGGCCTGGCCAATTCCTACCGGCACCTCAATCGCATGACCGAGGCGGCACAGGCCTTTGAAAAGGCCAGTCAGCAAAACGACTTCAATCCGGTGGACTACTTCTACTACGGGCACGTGCTCAAGGCACTGGGGCGCTATGAAGAGGCCAAGCGGGCCTATTTGCGCTATGCCGATGTAGATCCCAATGTAGGGCGGCATTTTGCCGGCACCTGTGATTTTGCGAAAGACAATATCTCCAGGCTGTCCAATTTCCAGGTGGCTCCGGTGGGGGCCAATTCTTCGCAGTCCGATTTCGGCCCGGCCTTCTTTCTGGACCGGATCGCATTTTCCTCGGCACGTCCCAGCCTGAAACCTTCCGGTGGCGATTTTTCCGGCCAATCCTTCAACAACCTCATGCAGGCCCAGTCCGATCCGCAGGGCAACCTCGCGGTGCCGGTACCGCTTTTTCCCGATCTCCGCCGGGGGGCCAACATCGGGCCCATTGCCGTTGCTCCCAACGGAAAGCTGGTGGCCTACACCAAGAACAACTTCACCAGCGGCGTGCGCCACATCTCCAGCAGTGGCATGAAGCTGGACCTCTTTTTTGCACAACTGGATGCGAATGGGAACTGGGGCGGCGAAATTCCGTACACCTATAACAGCGAGGAGCACTCCAACGGCTTTCCGGCTTTCTCGACGGACGGTCGCGCCCTGATCTTTGCCTCCGATCGCGAGGGCGGCCTGGGTGGTTATGACCTCTACGTGAGCTATTGGACGGGCAACGGCTGGGGACTGCCGCAAAACCTGGGCTCCAACATCAATACGCCCGGCGATGAAGTGAGTCCGTACATGGATGGGGAGGTGCTCTATTTCGCTTCCAACTGGCATCCGGGTTTTGGCGGATACGACCTGTTCCGGAGCGAGCGCGCCGGCAACGACTGGGGCAAGCCCGAGAACCTCGGCGTTCCCGTCAATTCCCCCAGAGACGACTACGGCCTTGTTTTCAACCGCCTGGAAAACCAGGGGTATCTCACCAGTAACCGCCCCGGCGGATTCGGAAGCGAAGACATCTATCGCCTCCGTTCTACCGGCCAGACGACCCAGATCGTAGTGCGGAACGCGTCGGACGGGCAGCCTGTATCCTTTGCTACCCTCGACTTTTCGGCCTGTGGCCGCAGCGTGTACAATGCCGATGTAGAGGGGCGGTTTTCCTTTCAACTGCCTCCGGATATGAACTGCCAGATCCAGGTGCGGGCCGATGATTATGCCCCCGCCAGCGTTCCGACGGCTTCGCTTGTGGGGCAGCAGGGCACAGGAGAGCCCTTCCAGGTTCTGCTTCAGCGCGAAGGAGAAGTGTTCCGGGGCCAGATCGTGGATTATTCCAACAGGCAGCCGCTGGGCAACGTAAGTGTGGAGGCGACCAATCAGGCTACGGGCAATATCACCCAGGTGTTTACCGATGCCAGCGGCCGCTATGGATTGGCTCTGGCTCCCAACACCAATTACATCCTGCGGTATTCTCGGGCCGGCTACCGGGATGTGAGC
>JAJDFU010000368.1 GCA_020528935.1 Saprospiraceae bacterium
AAAGCGCCTTTGTCCTTGGCACTCTGGAAGGCAGCCAGGGTGTCGGCCGGTTCCCCCGACTGGGAGAGGGCGTTCACCATATCGTCCTTGGTCAGTATGGGGTTTCGATAGCGGAATTCGGAGGCGTATTCCACCTCTACCGGTATGCGGGCCAATTCCTCGATGAGGTATTCGCCGATCAGGCCGGCATGCCAGGAAGTGCCGCAGCCCACGATGACGATCCGCTTGGCATTGTCGATGCGGTCGAGGTGGTTCTCCATACCGCCCAGGCGCACCCAGCCTTCTTCGGCATTGAGGCGCCCGCGCATGCAATCGGCAATGGTTTGCGGCTGATCGTAAATCTCTTTGAGCATGAAATAGTCGAAGCCGCCCTTTTCCAGGCTCTCGATCTTCATATCCAGCTGCTGTACAAAAGGCACCTTCAGCTCGTTGTCCTTGATGGTCTTGACCTGCAGGCCTTTCTCCCGGTCTACTACGGCAATTTCCCCGTCGTTGAGGTATACGACCTGCTTGGTGTGCTCCACGAGGGGCGTTGCATCCGAAGCCAGGAAGAATTCCCCGTCTCCAATACCGATCACCAACGGACTTTGTTTGCGGGCGGCCACCAGTTTTCCGGGCGCCTCCCTATCCATCACCACAATGGCATAGGCTCCTACCACGCGCGTAAGGGCCACGCGCACGGCCTCTTCCAGCGGCAGGGATTCGCTCCTCTGAATTTCTTCGATGAGGTGAACGAGAACCTCAGTATCCGTTTCGCTCTCAAATTCGTGCCCTTGGGCGACCAGCGCAGATTTGAGCAGATCGTAATTTTCGATGATCCCATTGTGAACCAGGGCCAGGCGGCCGTTGCCGGACAGGTGCGGGTGCGCATTGATGTCGTTGGGCTCACCATGGGTGGCCCAGCGGGTATGCCCGATGCCCACCTGACCTTTCTTGGGGTCGGACTCTGCGTGAGCAACCAGATCCGCTACTTTCCCGCGCTTTTTGAACACGGTGAGTTCACCGTTCATCAGCGCTATGCCCGAACTGTCGTATCCGCGATACTCCAGGCGCTCCAATCCCTTGATGATTAAGGGATAGGCAGACTTTTCTCCAATGTATCCTACGATTCCACACATATGCAAACAGGGTTTTTATGGGGAAATTTTTAAAAACCTTCCAGGTAGCGATTGGATGCAAAGGGGATGTAAGGGCTGCCTAAAGGTCCGACATTCTTCCGGCAATAAAAAAGTTCAACCTTATTTCCTTTACAATTTTGTGACGGCGAGCCTGAGCCTGGCTGGAAAATCCGGATGCCCTGAACCGTAGAACACAGCACGGCTTGAAGAGGTTCCCTTGGGGGTTATCGAAAGTACGAGCTGATTGTCCACCGCTCCTTCGATCATTTGCTGAGCGTGGGCAGACAGATTGAGCCGGTAATGTATCAGACTGCCTTCGCCTTGGGTGGACTGGCCGCCAAAGACCGGAGAGGGCAAGATGGTGCCGATCAGAGTGCTTTGATCGAAGTTGACCTCCGGGGGAAAACCCACCTCGCGGGAAAGGAAACGGATGTCGTCAAGGATGACCAATTCGCCTTCTTCCTCCCGATAGCTGAGGATGAGCTGGTCGGGAGGCGCGTAGGTAGCGGGATCGTCTTCGGGCAGCATCGCCAGGGTAAATTCCAGTTCCGCCTTATTCACGATGACATCCTGCAGCTCCCCGATGTGAGGAAACGTCAGGCGGATGTTCACGCCTCCGCCGCCCTGTACGAAAAGCAGGCTGTCCTCCGAACTGCTGTCTTCCAGAAAAGGCTCCACCGCGGAGCCGCTATAATCGTGTTCGACCCTGGATGTGCGCACCACACTGTTGGTGGGAAACTGGTATTGGCGCGTCAGGGTGTCGTTTTGGGTGTAGTACAGAAAAAGCCCGGCCCGGCTGGAAGACAGGTTGAAACCCAGCATGCCTTCATTGGCAGTGGTCGGCTGCAGGTAGACCCCCTGGAGCAACTCCTGAAAAGCGGAATCCGAAGAGAAGGTGAGGCTGTCGCCCTGGATGATCTCCTCGCCCAGGCTGGGGTCCAGCGGAACCCGCAGGTGCGGAAAGGCGATCGTATCCGTACCCATGCTGTAATCCAAGACCTCCAGAGAGTCCAGACTGGGCGTGAAGGAGCGGTTGCCCAGCGCCCCCGGCAGCGTTTGGAAAGAAGAGCTCGTAAAATAAGTGGCATTTACCTGCATGCGCTCGCTGAGCCGGAAGACTTCCATGCCGAAAAGGGCAGCGGTGTTGCCGTAGAAGGCCTCCCCGGCGTAGGGCAGGACCAGTACGAGCGAATCCAGTACAATGGAACCGGAGAAATCGGGCACGGCCAGTCCTCCGGAGCTCGTGCGGTTGAGGCGCAACTGGGAATAGACCCCGGCGGTGACGATCCCGAAAACCGGATCCTCCAGTTCGCCGAAAAGCTGCTGGCCCAGGATCAGGAATTCTTCGTTGGGATCCACATAGGTACGCACAGGCTCGGTAGGTACCGTTTCGGCCAGAAGGGTCAGGGTATCGATTTGGTCCAGTGCAGCGGCATCTTCCTCCAGTAGACCGGTGCCCAGGGTAGTCTCGTTGGTGCAGCTCCAAACGCTCAGCACCACGGCGGCCATGAGCAGCGGCCATGCAAATAGCTTCATACCTTCGTTTGATTGTACAATGGGTGCATGCGGATGCGCTCGAGCGAGCAGGCTCGCAACGCATCGGTTCAGCCCGAAAAATCGGACCGCCTCTCTATTCAGAGACTTCCTCGGCCAGCAAAGCGTTGTAAAACTCGATGATCTGATCCAAGAGCCCCTCGCCGTCGTATTCCAGTACGGGTTTATCGGACTGGGTCAGGGCCTGGTCTATCTCCGCCGGCAATTCGCCCTCTCCTTTCACCAGGGCATCGGCATAGGCCAGAGCGCCCTGATGCACGATCACACCGCTGCCGTTCTGGTAAGCGCTGAGATCGTCCTCGGTCACGTTGTTGATAGAGGCCTTGGCCAAAAAGCTGTCGGAAAGGGTGTTGGAGATGGATTCGTTGTATACGGAATAGACCACTTTGGAGTGTTGGAAAAGGGGCTCTGACTTGTAGGCCGTCTTGATGTACAGCGGAATGAGCGAGGTCATCCAGCCATGGCAGTGAATGATGTCGGGCGGCCAGCCAAACTTCTTCACCGTCTCGATCACGCCCTTGCAGAAAAAGACCATGCGATCCACATTGTCCTCGAAGGGCTTGCCGTCTTTATCCGTAAAGAGATGCTTGCGTTTGAAGAAGTCTTCATTATCCAGAAAGTAGACCTGAATGCGCGCATCGGGCAGAGAGGCTACCTTGATGATGAGGGGGTAATCATCGTCATCCACGATGATATTCATTCCGGACAGGCGCACGACTTCGTGCAGTCTGTGCCGGCGTTCGTTGATGCTTCCGAATCGGGGCATGAGCACCCGGATCTCCATGCCGCTCTCCTGAATTTGCTGAGGAAGCTGCCGCGCAATTTGCGAAATGGCATTCTCTTCAGTATAAGGCTGCATTTCCTGGGTCACAATAAGCACCTTTCTCTTTGTCATATGTCAAGATCTAGTCAACCAAACAATATGCCGTTGCACAAGGCAGTAGCAGGACTGCAAAGGTAGTAAAAATGAAGGATTTAGCCTTTGCCCGTGGCGACACTACCGGCGATTCCGGAAAAGAAATCGCTTTAATTTTTAATTTCAACCCTGGAATACATCCTCCTTGCCGTGCTGCTATTTCGAAAAACCAGTGATTTGCTTCGCGCGCGCCCCGGCTGGTCCGGGACGCTGGGTTTCGTACCCACTATGGGCGCATTGCACGAAGGCCACCTGGCCCTGATCAGGCGGGCAGTGGACGAGAACGAGCGGGCCCTGTGCAGTATTTTCGTCAACCCCACCCAGTTTAACGACGAAAGCGATCTGGCCCAATATCCCCGAACGCCGGGCCCGGACATCGGGCGGCTGGTAGAGGCCGATTGCGATCTGCTGTACATGCCGTCTGCCGGGGAGGTGTACCCCGGAGGCACGGGATACGATCTCGATTGGGATCCCGGGGCTTTGGACGAAGTGATGGAGGGCCGGCAGCGGCCCGGTCATTTCAAGGGCGTTGCACAGATCCTGAAGCGCCTGCTGGAAATCGTGCAGCCCCAGCGCCTGTACATGGGCCAAAAGGACTATCAGCAAGTACGGGTCGTGGAGGCGCTCATCGCCCATTACCAGCTGCCGGTGCAGTTGATCATGCATCCCATCGTACGGGAGCCCGACGGGCTGGCCATGAGTTCCCGCAAT
>JAJDFU010000179.1 GCA_020528935.1 Saprospiraceae bacterium
TACATCCTCTATTCGCCCTCCCGGAAGGCCTTTTACAAGGGCCGTACCACCGATAGGATGAACGGCCCTGTTTGAACCGGAACTTGGCAGCACCGTCCAAGGTTACTAGAATGTATTCGTAAGTTGATCCAACAAAATGATCATGGAAAACCTCCTCTCTCGCATAACCCTGGACCCGGAGATCTGTCATGGTAAACCCTGCATCCGAGGGATGCGTTGGCCCGTTGAGGTCATTTTGGATATGATGCTCTCGGAAATGACTTTCGAAGAGATCCTGGCGGATCACCCAGAGCTGGAGAAAAAAGATCTTCTTGCTTGCTTGGCGTTTGCCAAAAAACTTGTTTCCGGGCAACTGGTAAATCCAGCCGCATGACGATTCGGGTAATTTGCGATGTACACATTGCTCGCAGAATCGTTCGGTTTTTCGAGGCGAAAGGCTGTCCGGCTCTTCACGTAAACGACATCCTGGATGGTTGGCACACCAAAGATGCTGCTATTTCCGACTATGCGGATCGCAATGGTCTAACTGTTGTAACGAAAGACGCTGATTTTAAACATAGCCATTTGCTTTACCAGAGCCCTTCTCGCCTGCTGAAGATTGATTTGGGGAATATTTCAACCGATCGATTGCTCGAGCTTCTCGAACTGCATTTTGCACATATCCTCGAAGCCTTTCAAGCACCTGTCTGCCTGGTTGAGCTCGGTTTAAATTATTTGCGGATCAGCCTGCCGGATGCTGAATAATAACTAGTTTTTCTCTTGGCTTGCAAAGTGCTCTAAAACGAGCTGTTTTTTCCTCAAACCGGCCTCCCTTTGAGCTATTGCGTCCGAGCATCATCCATCCCGTACGGGCTGCCAAGGTCCAAGTCCAATCCAGGTTTGAACCTTTTTTATGCCTTATTTATACGGTCTTAAGGACAAAATGTCTTTTTTACCAAGACCTATTTTATTCTGAAAACCGTAAATACCCGCTCCTTTCATCATCTCCCGCACCCTTAGGGAGGGGCCAGTGAGGAATTCCTTCCTGGCCGGCCAAAGGCTGCGCGTCTAGAAGGCCTCGTTTACCCCGAAGTACAGGCCGATATTGCCTTCCCGGCTGACGCCGATATCCAGGCGCACGAGCGTAGGCAGTTTTTTCACGATCTGGAAGCGCATTCCGCCGCCGGCACTGAATTGAAAACTCGCAAGGTGTGGTGTGGGGTCGGCATCCACCCCCCCGGCACCGGCGAATGCCTCCAATCCCCAGCTCGGCAAGAACCTCCAGCGTTATTCGGCCTGAAGCACAAACATGTGATCATCCATATACCGGCCGCGAAAATAGCCGCGCAACTTCTCGGGCCCGCCCAGCCAGGCCTTTCGCTGGAAGGGTACGGTGCCGAAATTGGCCTCCGAGAAAAACTGCAGGGCTATGACATGACCCTCCACCGGCTGAAAGTACTTCCGAAAATCCAGGACAAACTTGTTGAAGCTGTAGGTAGCACCGAAAGCCTGGCTGGAAAACTCCCCGCTAAACTGCACAAAAGCACCGCGGGTAGGCGACTCCACCACATCGCGATCGTCCAGATTGATGACCAGCCCCAATCCGCCCAGCCGGGCGCCCTCCCAGCCTTCAATCTCCTCCCTATCCAGAATGCCGTTCTCCAGGATCTCCAGCATGCGGTAATCTTCGTACCAGAACTTGAGCCCGAAATTGATGGAGGGCGCCAGGCGATGCAAGAGGGAGGCGCCCAGGGAAATGGTCCGCATATTATACTGCTCCCGCGCCGAGTCCGGGGTGCGATTGCCCACCCCCCAGAAAAAGTTGGGAAAGACCTTGAACTGGAAGGGAGCTTCCAGATACAGGTCGCCCCGCAAAAAGAAGAGCTGCGGCTTGATGTCCATGATGAACTGTTTGCGCGTGGTGTACATGGCGTCCAGGAAGATATTGGACTTGCGCGCATTGTAGACGTTGCTCTGCCGGGGAAAGAACAATTGGGCTCCCCCGCCGAAGCCGAATTGCGTCTCGGGCGTATAGAATACGATGGGGACACCCACAAACTGCACGGCCCGCTGGATCTTCACGGTATCCGACTCGTACAACCGGCCGGTGCCACCCTCCTGGGCAGCAAGCCGGGCGGCTCCAAAAAGCAGGAGCAAAAACATACCGGATCTCCTCAGGTGGAGGTACAGAAAACGCGAGCTGCTCATTTTCGGATCAAGATTTCCACCCCCACCGCAAAGCGAAACTGGAAGCTGGAGAAGTCGAGCGGCTCTCGCGTGCCCAGCACCCGGTCTTCGCGCCGGCCAAACAGGAACAGGTAGTTGGTATCAAGGGCCACATTGAACACCAGAATATCCGCCGCCACATAGGCGAAGCCAAGCCCCAGGGAAAACCCAACCCCTTGTCCGACTACGCGTCGGTCCACGTCCTCGCCGTTGGGGCGATCCAGCTCATTGCGTTCCAGGTAGTTGGCAAAAAAAAGGGAAAACTCCGGGTACAGGGTGGCGCGAGTGCGGGTCAGGTAGTAGCGCGTCCAAAAACCGGCGAGCAGTTCTTCCACTTCGCGCCGGAACTGTTCGCGCGAGCTTTGCCGGCTGGTACCCAGAAATAAGCCGACGGGCAGACGGTCGCGAAACAGATAACCGCCCCGCAGTTCCAGCGCGTGGTTGCTCGTAAAATTCACCGAGTCCAGCGGCGATAGGCTGAAGTTGCTGGTGGTGGAATTGATGAAGCCCTGCAGGCCCACCAGCCATCGCCCCGTGCGGAAGGGCAGCAGAGAATCCACTCGGGCCGAGTCGGCGCTTTCCTGGCCCGGCAAAGCCGCAGGAAACGCAAGGCCCAGACAAAGTCCCAGAACCGCAATGGATCGCATCCGCATAGTTCCGAATTAGTCGCTCAGCTCTTCGGGGAACACGAGTCGCAATATACCCTTATTCGCGAAGGACGGAAGGTAAAGCCCTGCAATCTGCGTACTTTTGGCCATTATGAAAGCCATACCCTACTCTACCTTGATCAGCTGGCTGCTGCCGGCCTTGTTGTTCGTCCTGCTGGTTGTCCTGCTTTCCTGCCGGAAAAAAACGGCCTATGCCAGCTACGAAGAATACCCGGTGTACAACGGGACCGATCTCGGATGCACCCTCAATGCAGGGGGCGCCTTTTTCCGGATCTGGGCACCTACGGCCGAGGCGGTTCGTTTTCACCTGTACGAAGAAGCGCTGGGCGGTTCCCCTATCCAAACCCTGAACATGGAAAGGGCTGAATCGGGCACCTGGACGCTCCGCATTCCCGAACCCCAACTCGGGCAATACTACACCTTCCAGGCCCGCGTAGATGGGCAATGGCGGATGGAAGTGCCCGATCCCTATGCCGTGGCGGTAGGCACCAACGGCCGCCGGGGCCAGATCGTAGACCTGGACGACACCGACCCGGAAGGATGGGGCGCGGACCGTCGGCCGTCCCTGGACCATCCCAACGATATTGTTCTTTACGAGCTCCACATACGCGACCTGTCCACCCACCCCTCCTCGGGCATTGTGCACAAGGGCAAGTTCCTGGGGCTTACTGAAACCGGCACCCGCAGCCCGACCGGCCTGACTACGGGCCTGGACCATATGGCCGAAATGGGTATCACGCACCTGCACTTGCTGCCGGCCTTCGACTTTCGATCCGTCGATGAGACCCGGCTGTCCGAAAATGCCTTCAATTGGGGCTACGACCCCCAAAACTACAACACCCCCGAGGGCAGCTATTCGACCGACCCTTCGGACGGACACGTGCGCATCCGCGAATTCAAACAGATGGTGCAGGCTCTGCACCAGCGCGGCATACGGGTGGTGATGGACGTGGTGTACAACCACACCGGCTATACCGAAGAATCGTTGTTCAATCAGCTCGTACCCGGCTACTACTACCGCCAAAATGAAGAGGGCGGCTTCTCCGATGCCTCGGCCTGCGGCAACGAAACGGCTTCCGAGCGCCCGATGGTGCGCAAGATGATCGTCGAGAGCGTCTTGCACTGGGTGCGCGAATACCATGTGGACGGCTTCCGCTTCGACCTCATGGGCATACACGACATCGAGACGATGAATGCCGTAGCCCGGGCCCTGCGGGAGGTAGATCCCACCATTTTCGTCTATGGTGAGGGCTGGCCCGCCGCCCCCCCCCCCTCGCCCACCGACCACCTGCCCCCCAAAACAAACCACCAACCCCTGGACGGCGTAGCCCCCCTTAGCACGAACCCTCCCGCCCGCCCACCACGCAGCGTCTTCGACACCCCCAAACACGGTTCAGCAACCGCAGCAGCCCGC
>JAJDFU010000500.1 GCA_020528935.1 Saprospiraceae bacterium
ATTCACGGGGATGGGTGTTTGAGGGTGTGGTGTTTTGTTTTTTTAAAGCAGAAGACTGCAACCGAGGTTCGCCTTATTCTCGTGGGCTCGGAGAGGACCCAAAGACGGGCGGCTTGCCCTCTTCATGGGCCGGATCGTCCTGAGGCTTCGGTTCATTCATCTCAAGGTCGTTCTTCCTGGCCCAGAGAAATCAGATTGGCGAACAGGCGGAAGGCACCGGGCACCCCGGCCGGCAGTTGCCGGAAAAAAGACAGGCCGGTGTACACGTAGTGGCCCTCGCCATAGGAAGCCACCAGCAAGCTGCCCTTTTTAGGATCCTCGCCCGGGTCGTTCATGGAAAGGATCGGCGTATAGGCTTCGTCCCATTCGTCGGGAAAATACAGCCCCCGCTCCTGAACCCAGTCTTCAAAATCGGCAGCCGAAATTTTGTTGGGGTAGTTCAGCACGGGATGGTCCGGCTCCAGAAAGCGCACCTCGGCTTCTTCCACAGTAACGCGATCGCGGGAAATGTGGAACGGAAAGGGCCCCATTTCCTCATCGCTCATCACCATCTGGGAGTCAAAGCGCGGCGCTTTGTTGTATTGCACCACCAGGGTTCCACCCCGCTCGACGTATTCCAGCAGTTTGGGCTGTTGCACCTGAAGGTAGTCCTGCACATTGTACGCCCGCACGCCCAGGATGATGGCGTCGTATGGCTCCAGCGCATCTGCCTCCAGGGCTTTTTCGTCCAGCATATCCACCTGATAACCGATCTGGCGCAGGCTGGCCGGCACTTCATCACCGGCGCCCATAACGTAGCCGACCCGCTTGCCCGATTTCTCGATGTCCAGTTTGACGATCCGGGCGGCATTGTCCAGCAATACCATCTGATGCGGAATGTGGGGATAATCGATCTCCACCAGCCGGCGGTCGAAGCGCTGGCCATCGGAGCGGGTGAAAACGGCCCGGACCTTGCCTTCCGATTGTTCTTCGGGGGGCTGCACCCGGAAGGTCACCGTCTTCGCGGGGCTGTCGCTTGCCAGTTGCACCTCCTGCAGGTCGGGCCGGGCCTGCCAGCCGGGAGGCAGCTCCAGGCGCAGGCGCCCCTCGATGGGCTCGTCCTGGCCGGCGCGCACAGTCACCTGAATATCCTGGGCTTTCCGGTCCGGAAAAATGTATACCTGGTTCTTGAGTTCTGCAAAAACCGGAGGCAGCACTTCAAAAGGCCGGTTCACTTCGCCGGCCGCCAAATCGCGGCCCTTGTACACCAGCTCGCGTTCAAACTGCAGGGGCTGGCCGTCCACTTCCAGGCTGAAACGCACCCGCAGGCTCCGCGGGGTTTCGGGCAGGCCGCGCAGGGGTTGCCGGTCCACCCGGTACATGCCCAGAGCCCAGGATTGGTTTAGCCAGTACGGATTGGTGTAATCCAGGTCCTCGGGCAAGCGCAGGCGCTGCTTCCACTCCAGGGGTTCGTTGTAGGCCAGGTCGCGCTGCACCAGCGTATCGGTAGCCGTGGGCAGCATTTCCGCGCGCAGCACCCGTACGGGTACCGGGCTGCGGTTGGTGAGCTCGAAGGACACTTCCACTTCCTCGCCCGGCGTAGCCGAGAAGGAAGCCGTCGCAGCCTCGGCATAGAAGCCCAGGCAAGCCAGGATGAGCTCTTCGGCCTCTTTCTGCTTCATGCGTTTCCAGTGGCCGTCGGGCAGGGCCCGGATCATTCGGTAGGCTTTCAGCAGACCAGCCGCGCTTTTGTGGGGTGCGGTGAAGTCGAACGCTCGTTCCACCTCGGCCAGGACTTGTCCGATGGGGGCGCCCCCCTCCACCCGGCTCCAGGAAGTATTGACCCCTTCAAACAGATCTGCCCGGTCGCCGGGCAGATCGCCCTTGAGGATCTGGAGGTATTCTGTTTTGCGGCCCCGGTCCGATACCATGCCAAAGCCCTGCGACTTGTGCATACTTCGGCTGCGGGCAGCGACCTCCGTGCTGGATACGCCGTGCAGGGGAAAGAACGAGCCGACGTCTACCTGCACCATGTCGGATTTATCCACTTCCTCGAAGGCCTCGCGGCTGCCGTACCGCCACCAGGACGTGTTGTAAAACAGGCGGCGGGGCTGCCAGGGCTCTACCCATTGCAGCTGCTCGGGATAGACGTCTCGCCGGGCGGCCAGGTCGAAGGCCTGGTAGGACAGTATGGCCGAAGCGGTGTGATGCCCGTGGGTTTTTCCCGCCCGGTTCATGTCAAACCGGTTGATAATGACATCGGGGCGCCACGTTCGAATCACCCAGACCACATCGGCCAGCACTTCATCTTCATCCCAGATCCGGAGGGTCTCTTCCGGGTTTTTGGAATAGCCGAAATCGTTGGCCCGCGAAAAAAACTGATCGCCCCCATCCAGGCGGCGGGCAGCCAGCAATTCCTGTGTGCGGATCAATCCCAAGAGTTCGCGCATTTCCGGGCCGATCCGGTTCTGGCCGCCATCGCCCCGCGTCCGTGCGAGGTAAGCCGTCTCGGGCTGCACCCTATTGGCCCGTTAGGGCATAAGACGGGTGTGTTCATCGTCGGGCTGGGCTGCACCATACAAGGCCGAGCCCAGGAATTGCAGCTTTTGGATGCCCTGGTAAATATCGGCTGCCGAACGGGTGTGGGGCGGCTGGTCGCCGGAAAGCGATGCGGAAAGGATCAGGATGCTGAGCGCGGAAAGCAAAAGCGATCGAAAGGGCATGAAGGGAATTTTTGGGTGGTTCATGGCGGACGAGGTCACCGAATCCTTGCAAATATAGAAAGCTTTGGGAAGGCAAAAGGGTTTGGCCATATGCGGCAGAAGGACCTACCTTTAACGGATAAGTCTGATGAGGCCATGAATTCGACCAACAAATTTATCTGCATTCACGGGCATTTCTACCAGCCGCCCCGGGAAAACGCCTGGCTGGAAGTGGTGGAGTCCGAAGACAGTGCGGCGCCTTTTGCCAACTGGAATGAGCGCATCACCTACGAATGCTATGCCCCCAATACGGCGGCCCGAATCCTGGATCACCACAATCGCATTACCAATATCGTCAACAATTACGCGCGCATCAGCTTCAATATGGGCCCGACCCTGCTCTCCTGGCTGGAGCGGACCAATCCGGTGACCTATCGCGAGATTCTCCGGGCCGACCGCATCAGCCGGGTGCGCTTTGGCGGGCACGGCTCGGCCCTGGCCCAGGTGTACAATCACCTGATCATGCCCCTGGCCAATCGCCGCGATAAGGAAACGCAGATCATCTGGGGCATACGCGATTTTGAGCACCGCTTTCAGCGCCCCCCCGAGGGCATGTGGCTGGCCGAGACTGCCGTGGATACCGAAACCCTGGAATTGCTGGCCGAGCACGGCATCCGGTTTACCATTCTCGCCCCCCGCCAGGCCAAAGCCTTCCGCAAAAGGGGCAGTGAGCGCTGGAGCCCGACCGACAACGGCAGCATTGACCCCCGGCGCCCCTACCGCTGCGACCTGCCCTCCGGCCAGTCCATCAACCTGTTTTTCTACGACGGCGGCATCGCCCAAAGCGTGGCCTTCGAAGGCCTGCTGAACAACGGGGAAGCCTTTGCCAATCGCATCCTCGGTTCTTTTTCCGACGACAACGAGCCGGAACTGGCGCACATCGCTACTGATGGCGAGAGCTACGGCCATCACCACCACTACGGCGAAATGGCTTTGGCAGCCTGCCTGAAACACATCGATGAGTCCGGCCAGGCCACCCTGGTCAACTACGGAGAATACCTCGAGCACTTCCCCCCCAAATACGAGGTGCAGATCCACGAAGACAGTTCCTGGAGTTGTGTGCATGGCGTGGAGCGCTGGCGAGCCGACTGCGGGTGCAATTCCGGCGGCCATCCCGGCTGGAACCAAAAGTGGCGCGCCCCGCTGCGCGACACCCTGGACTGGCTGCGCGACACCCTGGCGCCGCTCTTCGAGCGGGAGGCCGGCCTGTGGCTCTCCGACCCCTGGGCTACCCGCAATCGCTACATCCAACTCATCCTGGACCGCGACCCCGACGAGGTGGAGGGCTTCCTGCTGGAGGAAACCGGCCAGATTCCCGGGCAACGCGAAAAGACCAAGCTCCTCCGCCTGCTGGAGGTTCAGCGCCATTGCATGCTCATGTATACGAGTTGTGGCTGGTTCTTCGACGAAGTTTCGGCAGCGGAGACGAATCAGATCCTGCAAAACGCCCACCGGGCCATCACCCACGACCACCCTGATCGCAGTCTGCCTTTGACTCGAGCCTCCACATAAGCACCGGGACCACGCACCACGCACAGGGA
>JAJDFU010000614.1 GCA_020528935.1 Saprospiraceae bacterium
TTGATCGCTGTTTTGGTGTTGTCTTGGTTTGTTGATACATCCGGCACCCACCGATATCTCCACTAGAGCGTCCGTCGGCAGCGTCAGATGTGTATAAGAGCAAGGGATGCCGATAACCCAAAGTGTGCAATATGCTGAAGTACCGGTACATACTCCTCTTGGGCCTGTGGTTGGGCAGCCTGCTGACGGCCGAAGCGCAGCTGCTCTCCAGACCGGTAAGCCTGAGCGGCCGGTCGGTTACCCTGGGGCAGGCGCTGGATGAGCTGGCTGCCGATTACGGCATTTCCCTGGTGTACAGCAGTTATTTTGTTCCTACCGGCAGGCGGGTTGACCTCCGTCTGGCCGAAACCCCCTTGGCTACCGCACTGGAATTGCTGCTGGCCGGCACGAATGTCGGCTACCAGGAGCTCCACGGATGCATCGTCCTCAAGCCCATCGAACCGGAGCCCGAACAACTGACCCAGCTGGAGCCCCGGCGGACGGCGCCGCGCCAGACCAGCCCGCTGTACCAGGAGCCCGTTCCGGACGAACAGCTCCGGGAGGCGCGCCGTCAGCTGGCCGTCATGGCCCCCCTTCAGAGTAAGACCTATGGCCAGCTGTCCGGCGGCCGGAGCATGAAGCCTGCCCCTCTGAGCACCTACGCCCCTTCGCTGGAAGCCCTTGCAGCAGCCGCTGAACGGGAGGACGCCAATCGCCTGGCACAGGTTTCGCTCCTGCCGTTCCTGGGCACCAACCTCGCCCGCAGCCGCGAGCTCACCAACAACCTGTCGCTCAACCTGCTATGGGGTACCAACGGTGGAGTGGACGGGCTGGAAATCGGCGGGCTGGGCAATTCGGTACGCGACGATATGCATGGCCTTCAGCTGGCCGGGCTGGCCAATACGGCCGGCGGAAATGCAACCGGCACCCAGCTGGCCGGGCTGTTCAATCTGGTGGAAGGCGACGTAGCCGGCCTGCAGGCAGCCGGGCTGTTCAATATCGGCAGCCAAACCCGAGCCGTACAACTGGCCGGGCTGTTCAATATCGCCGAGCAGGACCTGACGGGCGCCCAGGCAGCCGGACTGTTCAACATCAGCAACGGACATACCGAGGGGGTCCAGATCGCCGGGCTGTTCAACGCGAGCAGCGGAGCAGCCAAGTCGCAGGCTGCGCTGCTCTTCAACCGGGCCGAAGATGTGGATTGGGGCCAGGTGAGCCTGCTGTGCAACAAGGCCCGGCGGGTGGAGGGCTTTCAACTGGGCTTCATCAACGTGGCCGATACGGTTCGGGGTGTTCCGGTAGGCCTGATCAACATCGTGCGCAAGGGCTATAATGTGGTCGAGTTCTCCGCCAGCGACGCCTTTTACGGCAACCTGGGTTTTAAGTTTGGCGCCCACCGCCTGTACAACATCCTGCATGTGGGCGTGCGCTGGGACGACATCCCCGGACGAGCCGAACACACGACAGCCGTCTCCTGGGCGCTGGGCTATGGCCTGGGTACGGCCCTGCTGGCCGGCAAACGCTGGCTCTTCAACCTGGAAGCCGTAGCCATGCACATCAACGAGGAGGAAGGCTGGACGCGGCCACTCAACCTGCTCGGGCAATTCCGGGCCACGGCCGATCTGCGCATAGGCCGGCACGTACACTTTTTTGCAGGGCCGGTCTACAATCTGCTGTTCTCTCGCCGCAACGAGGCCGAAACGGGGGAATACCATTCGAATATTCCGCCCTACACCTTGTATCAGGAACGCACCGGCGGCCTGACGACGAGCATGTGGGTGGGCTTCAGCGGAGGCATGCGGTTTTGAGCTTCGGCACAACTACTACAGACCAACAAAAACACAACGAGCATGAAACAGACCATCTTGTGGAGCGCGCTGGTCCTGCTCAGCAGCCTGGCCTGGAGCCAGGACGAAAGGCAGGAGACCCTGTTTGGCAAGGCCCGCTTTGTGGGCGGGTTCGGTGCACCCTTTTTCGAGTTCGGCCTGGGCAGCGACCCGCGTCATTCGGCCGGCCTGGGCGGCGGGGTGATCGTGGATGACTTCTTTTTCGGCGCTTACGGCATGGCCGGGCTCGACCTGGGCGAGGTCTTCGACGATCCGGACCAGGTCGAGCAGCTGGACATAGCGCACGGCGGCCTCTGGATGGGTTATGCCTACGCCGCCCGGAAGGTCGTTCACCCCTACGCCAGCATGCGCCTGGGTTGGGGCGCCGTGAACATCCGGTTTGACGACCCCACGCAGAGCTACGAAAGCGTAGACAAGATCTTCGTCTTCACGCCCGAGCTGGGTGCCGAGTTCAACCTCACCCGCTGGTGGCGACTGGTGGGTACGGCCGGCTACCGGGTCGTGAGCGGGGTGGAGGAAGAAACCGGATTTCGGAACAACGATTTCCGGGGCTGGATCGCGACCATCACCCTGCGCTTCGGCAATTTCAGCCGGGGGTACTAAGTGCAAAACCTTCGGTTTTGTAGCGTGGGTTTGAGTGTGCGTATGACGGATTGCACACTGAATAGCCCTTCGGTATTTTGAGCTTCTAAGCAGCTGATGGTGCGCACCAGGGCTGTGGTATTATCGTGCAGCAAGAGCTCGACCTCGGGCTGTTGGCCTACACCAACATGGAGCATCGGCTTTTGGCGGCTCGTAATACCGACTCGAAGACCCTGACATCAGTGGTTGAAAACAAGCGTGTTTTCAGCCGTTTATCGTCAGCATTTACTCGAACCCGTAATAATCCGGATATATACGCGCGTAAGAAGGTTTTGGGCGCGCCCCAACCTTTTTGATAGCGGTATACCAGGGTTTCAGGAATAAAATGGACGCAGAAGCCCCGGCCGGCTCTTGCTTTGCCTTCGGTCAAAAAATACTGCCTGTGAAAAGGTACACGATACAAATGGCCGTATTTTGAACGCTCATTCTATCCATACTGAAACCACTGCCATGAAAGCGCTTACCCTGCTGATCCTTCCCTTGCTGCTGGCCGCTTGGCTGTGTGCCTGCGACCTGGACGACGACGACTGCATACGCGCCAGCAATACCATTGTCACCCAACAACTCTTCCTGCCCCCTCTGCAGGGGATGGAACTGGAACTGCCTGCCCAGGTCACCCTGCGCCAGGGCCCGGTGCAGCAAATCGTAGCCGAGGGTCCGCAGAATATCGTCGGCCTGCTGGAGGAGGATGTAGCGGACGGCATCTGGACCGTAACCATCCGCGGCTGCGTACAAAACCTCAGCCAGCTGCGCATCGACGCTACCCTGCCGAGCTGCCGCTACCTGGCAATCACCGGAGCGGGCAATATCTTCAGCGAAAACGCGCTGCTCACCGATCAGCTGGATATGGACATCACCGGGCAGGGCCAAATGGACGTGGCGGTGGAGGCGCCCCGGGTTCGGGCCAGGATCTCCGGAGCCGGCAACTACCGTTTGGAAGGGATCACCGACCTGCTCGAGTTCGACCTCAGCGGTAACGGCAACCTCAACGCTTTCGACCTGGATGCCCTGGAGGCCGATATCTCCATCGTCGGTTCGGGCAGTGCAGAGGTCTTCGCGCGCGATCTGCTGCGCGTCAACATCAGCGGGCAGGGCACGGTATTCTACCGCGGGCAGCCCCAGCTGGATGTGAACATCAGCGGCGTGGGCGATGTGATCGATGCCAACTGAGGCCGCATCAGTACAGGAACGGCAGTACAGCCTTGCGGCGGAGGGGATAATCCTCAAACTTCTCCCGGTACCAGTTGTGATGGGAAACCGCCCGGGGAATCAGGTTGGCCGCCGTCCAGATGGCAAAGGAAAGTGCGGGCAGGTTCCAGCACATCAGGGCAAAACCGCTCCATTCCACGATTTCCCCGAAATGGTTGGGGCAGGACACCCATCGAAACAGGCCGCCCTTCGGGATCTTGTAGCCGGTTTCGCCCGGCTTGCGCAACCGCAGGAGCAACTCATCCGAATATACATTGATGCCGAAGCCCAGCAGGAAAACGATCAGCCCCAGGAAAAAGCGCGGATCGGCCAGCCACCATTCGGGGTAGGGCTCGGTGAGCGTACCCAGCCAATAGCCGTTGAGCGAACCGTTGACGAGGTTGAAAAAAGCGGCGCTGAGGACGATGGTGAGGGGAATTTTTTTGCCCTGGGTGCGCGTGCGCCAGGGAAAGATCAGGCTGCGATTGATGTAGTGGATCATCCACAGGCCGAAGAAGATCCACATGGGCGTCGACTTGGGGGTGGAGCCCAGCAGAAAAAAAGAGCCGAACACCAATGGAGATACGATTTCCATGAGGGTCCAGCCCAGGCGATTGTCCATGAG
>JAJDFU010000376.1 GCA_020528935.1 Saprospiraceae bacterium
CGTCCATTCCATTGCAAGCGGGATACGGGAGTGCGCCGGCTGGGCTTTGCGCCCGACCAGTGGGGCGACGTCCTGGAGCAGCGCCACACACGGCCGGAACGGCAGGTGGCGAGTGTGATGACTGATCTGGCCGCCAACGAAGACGAGTCGGAGGACGAATTTACCCGGCGGCAGGTGGAGACCTACCGGGAAGGCTACGAGCGCCTTGCCCGGGTCCTGGGCTACCGCCCGCTGCGGCATGTGCTCAATAGCAGCGGCATTGCGCGCTTCCCGCAGTACCAGTTTGATATGGTGCGTCTGGGATTGGGCTTGTACGGGCATGACGATACCGGCAGCCTCTCCCTGCTGCCGGCGCTGCGCCTCAAGGGCCGGGTATCCCAGCTCAAGGAGCTGAAGCCCGGCGACAGCGTGGGCTACGGCCGCCAGGGACGCGTGGATAAAGCTTCCAAATTGGCTACCGTGAGCGTGGGGTATGCCGACGGCCTGCTGCGCCTTGCCGGGCGGGGTCGCTACGCCCTGCACATCCATGGCCAACCCGCTCCCATACTGGGCAATGTCTGCATGGATATGTGCATGGTGGACGTCACGCATATCCCCGATGTACAGGAAGGGGACGAAGCCATCGTCTTCGGTCCGGAACAACCGGTGGAAAAGCTCGCTCAGGTGCTGAATACCATTCCCTATGAGATATTTACCAACATTTCCTCGCGGGTCAAGCGGGTTTATCTGCAGGAGTAGCGGATCGCGCCCTCTTCAGCCATAATAATTACTAGTTTTGCCCTGTTTTCTTCAACGCGTCATATGTATCATGTTACCCAAACTGCATGCTCCCATGACTAAGAATTTCTTTTTTGCCCTGTTGTGGCTGACCGGCTGGGCATCTGCCTTTGCCCAGGCCGAAGATCCCGTACTCTTTACGGTAGCCGACGACCCCGTTCGGGTAAATGAATTCACCTACATCTACAGCAAGACCAACGGCGAGAAGGCCGACTTTTCCCGCGCCTCCCTGGAAGAGTACCTGGACCTCTACATCAAGTTCAAACTCAAAGTGCGCAAAGCCAGGGATATGCAACTGGACACTATACCCGCACTGAAGAAGGAGTTGGCCAAGTACCGCAAGCAGCTGGCCGATTCCTACCTGGTCAACAAAAAAGTGATGCAGGGCTTGCTGGAAGAGGCCTACGAACGCAAAAAACAGGACGTTGCGCTGCGGCATATTTTATTCAAGGTGGATGCCCAGGCAGGACCTGAAAAAGAAGCCGAGGCCCTCGCGAAGGCCGAAGAGGCTTACCGCGAGATCACCCAAGGCAAAGCCGACTTTGAAGCCGTCGCCGAAGCGCGGTCCGAAGATCCCTCTTCCAAAAGTAAAGGCGGATCCATCGGCTTTCAGACGGCGCTTTTTCCTCCGGGCTTCTACGCATTGGAAACGGCGGCCTATACCCTGCCCGCAGGCAAGGTGAGCGAGCCGATACGCACCCGGGCCGGGTATCATCTGGTGCAGGTGGATGAACGGCGGCCTGCCCGCGGCGAGATCGAGGTAGCCCACATCCTCATCCGGCACGACAAGGAAGCCCCCGACCGGGCCAAAGCCCGCATCGACAGCCTCTACGAGGGCCTCGAAAACGGAGCCCGCTTCGAGGTGTTGGCCCGCGAATACTCCGAAGACCGGCGCACCGCCGCCCAGAGCGGATACCTCGGCTTTTTCGGCATCAATCGCTACCAAAGCTCCTTCGAGGAAGCGGCCTTTGCCATACCGTCGGACGGCGCCTACTGCCGCCCTGTGCGCACGGATGCAGGCTGGCACATCATCAAGCGCATCAGCCGGCGCGGCATACAACCCTTGTCCGTCGTACAGAGTCGTTTGGAAACACAGATCCGGCGCGATCCCCGATTTGAAGAGGCCGTGGACGCTATGGTGGCCGACATTCAGGAGCAGGTCGGGCTCGTGGAATACCCCGAAGTGCTGGAAACATTCAAAGGCACGCTCAACGATACCTTCCTGACCTTCCGCTGGCAAACTCCGGATCCGCCTTCGCAGAAGACCCTCTTTGAGTTGGGCAGCCGCAAGGTGAGTCTGGGTGCATTTACGGACTACCTGGGGAAGATCACCCGGGATCGCATCCGCAAAAAAAGCGTCATGGAGGTGGAAGAGGCGGCAGATTTTTTCTACCGCGAGTTTCTGAAAGACGAAATCCTCCGCTACGAAGAAAGCAAACTGGAGGAAAAATACCCGGATTTCAAAAACCTGATGCGGGAATACGACGAGGGCATATTGTTGTTTGAGGCCACCAAAATGCTGGTGTGGGACAAGGCCGCCGAAGACAGCACCGGCCTGGCCAACTTCTTTGAGGCCCATCGCGAGGACTACCGCTGGGACAAACGCGCCCGCATCACCGAATACCAACTGGCCAACGAAGCGCGCAACCGACTGCCCGAACTCCTGAAGTACGCAGCCGAACGCGAACCCGAGGAAGTGCTGGCGGCTTTCAACAGCGAGGATAAGATCGTTTTGATGATGGATCAACGGATCGTCGAAAAAGGCAAGGGCAATATGCCCAAAAACCTGCAGTGGGTGCCCGGCGCCATGAGCCCGCCGGAAAACCTTTCCCAGGTCCGCAAGCAGCGCTTCTACAAGGTGGAAGAAGTAATGGATCCCCGGCCCAAGACCCTGGACGAAGCCCGGGGCTACGTCATTGCCGATTACCAGGACCACCTGGAAGCCGAATGGGTAGAACAACTCCGCGAGGAGTATCCCGTGGAGGTCAATCAAAAGACGCTGGAATCGATCGTAAAAAACTAAATATGGCCGTGCACGCGCACATTCGCCTTTTTCCTTTCTCGCTGCCGCTGGTCTTGCCGGTACTGCTGCTGGGGATTTCTTGTGCCAAAGACCAACAGGAAGAGCCGGGAACGGATCGCAAGCTGGCCAAGGCACACAACCAGACGCTCTACCTGTCCGAAATGGACGGCATGTTTCCGGACAATGCCACGGCCCAAGACAGCCAGGTCATCATCGAGGCTTACACCTTCCGCTGGATCCAGGAAGCCCTGCTGCTGCACGAGGCCGAACGCAACATCCCCAAGGATCTGAACATCGATCAGTTGGTGCGCGACTACCGGGCCTCCCTCATCCGCAACAGCTACGAAAACATGCTCATGGAGCAATTTCTCGAATCCAACATCACACAGGAAGAGCTGCTCGAATTCTACGAGAAAAACAAGAAGCAGTACCAGCTCGAAACCCCCATCATCCGCTGTAATTTCGTAAAGGTGCCTATTCCAGTGCCCAATGCCGATCAGTTGCGAAACCTCTGGAACAGCAAGGAGCCGGAAGACGACACCTTGCTTCTGGCGTACGCCAACAACTATGCCGAGGCGCATATCCTGGAAGACAGCACCTGGCATCGGGTGGAGGACATTGCCAAGGAGCTGCCCGAGGGAACCCTGACTACCGGCAACATCAGCTCCAGACGCGATCTCAGCCTGCGCGATAACGAATACCAGTACTATCTGCGCATTTTCGAGCTGAAAAACCGGAAGGAGATCGCACCCTTCTCCTTTATCGAAGAACAAGCCCGGAAAGTCATTCTGCGCAAACGGCGCATGGAGTTGCTGGAGCAGAAAAAACAAGAGATGTATGAGATTGAATTGCGAAAGGGAAATATCGAGACCTACTTTTAAAGGCTTCAGGCTATGGATGGTCCTGCCGGCCTTGCTGCTGCACCTCGGGTTGCACGCCCAGAATATGCTCGTGGACAAGGTCGTGGCCATCGTAGGCGGCGAACTGATCCTGCTCAGCGAAGTGGAGGAACAGTTTGCACTCAATGAAGCGCAGGGCGGCCGAATGCCCGAAAATGCCCGGTGCAACATCCTGGACAACCTGCTGACCACCAAGCTCATCCTGAACCAGGCCAAGCTGGACAGTATCGAGGTGACGGATGCCGAGGTAGAGGAGCAGCTCAATGCCCGCATCGACCGCATCCTGGAGTTCATGAACGGAGACGTGAGCCAGTTTGAGGACTACTACGGCCAAACCATCACCGAAGTTAAAAAGCAGTTTCGCGAAGATCTGCGCAACCAGCTCCTCGTAGAACGCATGCGGGCTCAGATCCTGCAAGGCGTCAAGGTGACGCCTTCGGAGGTGCGCGATTTTTTCAATTCCATCCCCGCAGACAGCCTGCCCTATTTCTGTCTCTTATACAACTCT
>JAJDFU010000397.1 GCA_020528935.1 Saprospiraceae bacterium
CTCCTGCATGGGGCGCGCGATGCCCAGGGCTACGAAGATCAGGCTGGGGAAGGTGGGCATGTTCTGGTAGAACCGCTCCAGCTTGGGCGTGAGGTAGCGGCCTTCCAGCATGCGGTAGAGCGTGGTGTGGCCGTCGGCGGCGGAGATGACGTAGTCGCCCCGGATCTCGGTGCCGTCCGCCAGGCGGATGCCGAGGGCGCGGCCGCCCTCGGTGAGGATCTTTTCCACCCGCTGCCGGTAGTGGATGTGTCCGCCCAGCCGGCGATAGCGCCTGGCCAGCTGCAGCGCAAAGCGCATGGAGCCGCCGATGGGGTAGCCCGCGGCCTTCTTGTGCATCCAGGCCAGGGTGAGCATCTGGAAGATGACGGCCATTTCGGGTTCAAACATCTGGGTCATCGCCCGCCGCAGCAAGGGGTTCCGGAATTGCTCGGCGTATTCGCGGGCCGACACGCGCATGTACTTACCGAACAGGCCCATGAACGGCAGCATCTTCCACAAAGCCTTGAGCTTCTGCCAGAGGTTGGCCAGCTCGGGATTCAGGCTGGAGTCCATTTCCATGGAGGCCAGTTTGCGGATCGCGCCGGTGAATTCGCGTATGGCCGTCGCGTCCTCCGGAGCCTTGGCCAGCAGTTCGGCTTCCAGCCGGTCCACATCGGTGTAGATGATGAGTTGTTGGCCTTGCTCGTCCTCTATCCGCATGTATTCCTCGTGGTCTACGAACCGGATCTGCTCCATATCGATGAGTTCGTTCCAGCGGTCGTAGAAGCTGTCGTTGGGGCCGGAGCCGACCAGCCAGTGCACGCAGAGGTCCACCGTGTAGTCGCCGCGCTGCCAGGAGGTGCACAGGCCGCCGGGCACGTCGTGCATTTCGTAGATGTGGGTGTCGTAGCCGTTCATGCGCAGGTAGGTACCCGCGCTCAGGCCGGCCATGCCGCCGCCGATGATCAGTACTTTTTTAGGCATGATGGAGGAAGCGTTGATCTGGCAGTAAGCTGGTCTTTCCAAGGGCTAACGACAAGGACAAACGGCAGGCCGGCCCGGTGATTTTTGGCAGGGCCGACACGGCTCCATCGCTTTTCGGCTTCACCAGCGGAGCGCATAGGAACCCTCACATCAGCCAGGTTCTCCAATGCCGACCGCCAGGCTGCGTTCATCGGTGCCAGCCCGGTGCCGCCGGGGGCTCTCCCATGCCTTCAGTCCCCCCGGTTTGCAGTAGGGAAATAGCGGAACAACGGAGGGGAGGGCGTAACACGGGAGTGGCGGCACACCGAACCCCTGCAACGCGCTGGGCGGTAACCGGAAAGCCGGGCTCCGGCTCGCAGCATCTGCGGATCCTTTTTACTGCGCGATAGCGGTCCGGGTGCGTGCGCGGGCGGTGGATGCAGGTTGTGCGAGCCCCAAAACCCATCACCCTTCCGGCTTCCAGTAGTGGGGGTAGATCTTGCGCATGTTGTCGTTCATGATCTGTACGGCGCGGCGCCGGGGCAGCCAATTGAGGAAGCGATCCACCAGGCGGTTGTAGCGACCGGGGATGAGCAGGGTCTTTTTACCCAGGGCATTGAGCGCTTCCTCGGCCACTTCCGCCGGATCCTGGATGGGGGGCTGTATGGGTTGTGCGACGGGTTTGGAGCTGAGAAAAGGTACGGTTCGCATCGTGCCCGGGCAGACGCCCAGTACATCGATGCCGAAGTCTTTCAGCTCAAAGTGCAGGGCTTCGGCCAGGTTGAAGGCAAAGGCCTTGCTGGCCGCGTAGGGCGCTACCAGCTGCGTGCCCCGCAGGCCGGCCAGGCTGCTCATCAGCACGATGCCGGCCCTGTGCTTGCGGGCGGTCCATCGGGAAACGAAGTGGTGGCTCAGCTGCAGCGGCACCCGGCAGTTGACGGCCAGGTAGGTGTCAAGCTCCTCGGACGTATTGGTCGCGAACATCTTCACCGGCCCGTAGGCGGCGTTGTACACCAGCAGGCGGCAGTCGCGCTCGTCCACGGCCCGGAGCACCTGCTCCGCCGCAGCGGGATGCGAGAGGTCCAGCTCCAGGCCGGTGGTCTGTACGCCCTGGTCCTGCTCCAGCTCCCTGCGCAGGGCAGCGAGCTTGTCGCCCTGGATGTCGACCATGATCAGATGCAGGCCGCGCCGGGCCAGCGCCCGGCTGTAAGCTGCGCCCAGGCCATCGGCGGCGCCGCACACCAGCGCCCAGGGCCCGTAGATGGATGTGAATGGAGGCATGTATTCAGTTTGCAGAGTTCCAAAAATCGCACTTTATCCCCTCCCCATGCAAATCCCGGATCCCAACCCCTCGCCATTCGCCGGTCCTTCCTCATACTTCCAGTACCGCATCGCCGGCCACCACGAACACCCGGTCGCCATTGCCGGCCCGCAGGATGGCTGTGCCGGTGAAAGCGCCGAAAGCGGGCAGCACACCGCCCTGCGCGCCGAAGTAAAAGCAGGGCATCTTTTGGCCCTGCCGCCCGCGCCCGCGCAGGAACACCCCCGGATGGATGTGCCCGGCCAGGTTGTAGCCCCGGGGATCGGCTTCCGCCAGCGGGTGGTGGGTGAAGAGGAAAGGCCCCTCCACATAGGCCTCCTCGCGGATGAGCAGGCCGGCCTGTTCGTAGGCTGCCACCGGCAGGATGTCGTGGTTGCCGGGCACCAGCTCGAAGCGCACCTGCGAAAACTGCTGCAGCAATCCGCAGAAGTCTTCCCACTCGGCATTGTACTCGCTGTGGAATAGGTCGCCCAGAAAGAGCACCCGACCGGGCGCTACCTCCACCAGCAGGCTCAGCAGCTTGTCCCAGTTCTGCTGGCTCACCGCCGGGGGCACGGGGATGCCGGCCCGCCGGAAATGGCTGGCCTTGCCCAGGTGCAGGTCGGCCAGGAGCAATGCGTCCGCCTCCTGCCAGTACACCGCCTTGAGGGGGTGCAGGCTCAGGTGCTGATCGTGCAGGGTAATGGAAAGCATGCGCAAGGGGTAAAGATGGGGAATTTTGCCAGTAAAGAGCCGGGCTGAACGCATCGCTTCGGCAGGCGGATGGGAGCAATCGCCTCATCGGCTCCCGGGGGCTCGCAGCATGGGGCAAACGGCCTGGCTGCTCGGCTATGCCGGCACCGGGCAGGGCATGTCCGGTATGTGCTGTACGACTTGTATGACCGGCACACCGCGCAGACCGCAGGAGGCCGGGAGCCCGCAGGTCGATTTTCCTGTCGATACGGTGCATCCAAGACGGGCTTTTATTGTTCACCTCCAGAAAGTCGGATTCGTTTGCAACCCTTCTGGCATACTCTTTTTCTCCTTCTCCTGCTGCTCGGCGCCGTGCAGGGCATCGTCATGGGCATACTGCTGCTGCGGGGCTCCTCCGCGCATACCCAGCGGCTGGCCAACACCCTCCTGGCCATCCTGCTCTTCTTTTCGGCCTACCGGCTGGGCGTGGTGTTCCTGAAGGTGCAGGGCCTGGCCGGCGTGGATCACTGGAGCTACCACCTGCTCATCGAGCTCAACTGGGTGTACGGGCCGCTCCTGTACCTGTACGCCATGGCCTACGGGCGGCCGGGCTTCGCTCTGCGCCGCAGGCAGGCGCTCCACTTTGCCCCGGCCCTGATCGAATTCGCCTTCAGCAACTTCGTCAAGAGCCAGAACTTCTACTGGGATGGCAGCCGCGAGAGCCTGAGCTGGGCCGGCTACTACGGCTATGTCCTGTGGATGCACACGCCCTTTCCCTACCTGGTGGCCATGGGGCTCATCCTGGGGTACGGCCTCCACGCCTTGCATCGGCTGCGGGCCGCGCAGGCCAAGGCGCCCTTTGCGCTCCGCCCCGCGGCCTATCGGCGCCTGCGGCGCCTCCTGCGGGCCTATGTCGCCTTTGCGGTGTGCTTCCTGCTGGCTGCCGGGGCGGACTACCTCTTTTTCGACTATGCCTTCGATCCCCGGTACCTCTATCCCGGCTTTGGCATCATGGCCCTGCTCACCTACGGGCTGGGCCTGCAGGGGGTGCTGCACCGCCAGGAGATCCAGTTCGACAAGCTGCCCCCGCCCGCCGATATCGACCCCCGGCTGCAGGAACTGGCCCTTCGCCTGGAGGCGCTGATGCGAACAGAAAAACCCTACCTCGAACCCGGACTCGCCGTGGCCGACCTGGCCGCGCGCCTCGAAGTCAAACCCTTCCTGGTATCCCGGGCGCTCAATACCGCACTTCAGCAGTCCTTCCCCGAATACGTAAACCGCTATCGCGTAGCCGAGCTGCGCGACCGGCTCGACGGCCCCCGCACTGCGCACTAA
>JAJDFU010000166.1 GCA_020528935.1 Saprospiraceae bacterium
ATAACCAGGAAAGGATCAAACACATCACCTACATCAACGACAAATCCGGAGTTCACAGCGGCATTCGCGGCGGTCGTCAGGGGCCGAAATTGCGGGTGGGAAAGATGGCCAAGGACGGCCTGGAAGTGCGCGAAGGCGAGGTGCTCACCTTTGTAAACACCAAGTGCGAAGGCAGCATGGAGCAGGTGTATATGAGTTACGAACAGTTTGCCGCCGATGTGAGCGTAGGTGAACGGGTGCTGGTGGACGACGGGAAACTGGTTTTTGAGGTGGTGGAAACCAACGGCCGGGATACCGTGCGGCTGAAGACCCTGTTCGGCGGGGTGCTCAAGTCGAACAAAGGGGTCAACTTGCCGAACACCAAAATTTCCCTGCCCAGTCTCACCGAAAAAGACCTGAAAGACCTGGAGTTCATACTCCACCAGCCGGTCAACTGGATTGCGCTGTCCTTTGTGCGTTCGGCCAAAGACATCAAAGACCTCCAGGCGCGCATCGAAGCGGCCGGCCATCCGGCCAAGGTCATTGCCAAGATCGAAAAGCCCGAGGCCGTAGCCAAGATCGACAAGATCATCAAACACTCCAACGGCATCATGGTGGCCCGCGGGGACCTGGGGATCGAAGTGCCTATGGAGCGCCTGCCGGGCATCCAGAAGGAGATCATCCAGAAATGCATACAGCGCGCCCGTCCGGTGATCGTAGCCACACAGATGATGGACAGTATGATCACCAATCCCAGCCCCACCCGGGCGGAGATCTCCGACGTGGCCAATGCCGTAATGGACGGGGCCGATGCCGTCATGCTCAGCGGGGAGACCTCCATCGGCCGGCATCCGGTGCGCGTAGTAGAAGCCATGAACAAGATCATCGACGAAGCCGAGCAACACCTGGAAAGCACGGGGCAGGCCCACCGGCCGGTACCCAGCTCCAAGTCGCGCACCTTCCTGTCCGATGCCGTTTGCTTCAACGCCGCCCGCGTAGCCGAGGAGGTGCGCGCCAAAGCCATCCTCGGCATGACCAGCTCCGGATATACGGCATTCAAGGTATCCAGCTACCGGCCCAAGGCGGATATCTTCATGTTCTCGGACCAGATGCACATGCTGGCCACACTCAATCTGGTGTGGGGCGTACGCACCTATTACTACGATCGCTTCACTTCCACGGACGAGACCATCTACGACGTGACCGAGATCCTGAAAAATGCCGGCAAGCTGTCCGTCGGCGATACCGTAGTGAATACGGCCAGTATGCCGCTGGAAAAACGCCACCGCACCAACATGCTCAAAGTATCGATCGTGGAATAATGCGCGGAGAATAGTTATATTTGAAGCACCATTCGCAAGATGGCCCTGATATGCGGCCTTTCTTCCCCGGAGCTGGCGTTCTACATGCCCTGTCAAGGCAAACAAACCATTCAATACGCTGACTAATTTTTCCTGACATGAAAATCATCATTCCCATGGCAGGTAGGGGTTCGCGATTGCGGCCGCACACCCTTACCGTACCCAAACCCCTGATTCCCATTGCCGGCAAACCCATCGTCCAGCGCCTCGTGGAGGATCTTTCCGCCTCTTTTACCGGTCAGGTGGAGGAGATAGCCTTTGTCATTGGCGATTTCGGCCAGGCCGTCGAGCGCCAACTGAAGGAAATTGCAGAATCCGCCGGCGCCAAAGCATCCATCTACCACCAAGACCAGCCCCTGGGAACCGCCCATGCCATTTACTGCGCGAAAGACAGTCTGCACGGCAATTGCATCATTGCCTTTGCCGATACCCTGTTCAAAGCGAGTTTTGCCTTTGACACCCAAAAAGACGGCATCATCTGGGTACAGCAGGTAGAAGATCCCTCCGCCTTCGGGGTAGTCCAGGTCAATGCCGACAACATCATCACCGACTTTGTGGAAAAGCCGGACACTTTTGTCTCGGATATGGCCATTGTCGGGATATACTATTTTCGACATGCCGAGCGCCTCGCCCAAGAGATCAAATACCTCCTGGATCACGACATCAAGGACAAGGGCGAGTACCAGATCACCGATGCCCTGGAGCGCCTCAAAGCCGACGGACTGCACTTTCACCCGGCCTCGGTCGAAGAGTGGCTGGACTGCGGCAACAAAAAAAACGTGCTGAGCACCAACGAACGCATCCTGAGCCTGAAGAGGGAGCGGGAAAAGCTGATCGCAGAAGAGGCCCGGATCGAGGATTCGGTGGTGATCCCGCCCTGCTATATCGGAGCCGGCGCCGTGGTGAAAAACAGCATTGTAGGTCCCTACGTTTCCATTGGAAATAACACCCGGGTGGAACAATCCGTTATCCAAAGGAGTTTAATTCAAGCGGATACCGTGGTTGAACATGCCAATCTTAAGGAGGCCATGCTGGGCAATAAAGCCCGGTTCACCGGAACGCCCCTGGATGTAAGTCTGGGAGATTTCAGCGTTTTCTAATGCGGCAGGCCTCCACAAATGCAGTGTTTCTATGCAGCGATGGTGGTCTTGTATACTAGTGATGGCAGCCCTGCTTGCGGCTGTGGACTTCGCGAGTGCTCAGCGGGTCAGTGAAAAGGCGGTCAATCTGGAGGAAACCTTTATCGAGGCCGAACGGGAAATGATCCTGGGCAGGGATGAAAAAGCCATGGAACTTTACCGGGAGGTGCTTCGCCAGGCCCCCGACAATGCAGCTGCCACCTACCGGATAGCGCGCCTGCACATGCGCCAGGAGACCTACGAAAAGGCGCTGCCCATGGCCCAGAAAGCCATAGAGAAAGCCCCGGACAACATCTGGTACCGGGAATTGGAAGCAGACCTCTTCGAGCGCATGGGGCGACACAAAGAAGCTGCCGATGCCTATGCCGCCCTCGTAGATATGACCCCCGACAACGCCCTGCTGTATACGAAGTGGGCCTATCAACTGGTGCGGACCGGTGAAATCAAGGACGCCATCAAGGTGTACGACAAGCTGGAAAAGCAGATCGGACTTACAGAGGAGGTCATCCAGCGCAAACACAAGCTTTACCTGGGCCTGGGCGACCGCGACAAGGCTGCCCGCGAACTCCGCCGCCTGGTGGAAGCCTATCCCAGCCGCCTTACCTTCAGGCACCAGCTGGCCGGTTTTTACGAGCAGATCGGGGAACCGGCAGAGGCGAGAAAGGTATATGAAGAGATCCTCGCCATTGCTCCGGACGATCCCGAAGCCAAACTCGCTCTGGCGGGAAAACCCTCCGGCCAAACGCGCGAAGAACTGGCATTTCTGGCTTCCCTCCGGCCGGTGTTCCGGGATCCGGCAGCTCCCATCGACCTGAAGGTCAAACGCATTTTACCCCTCATTCAGCAGGCGGCCGAAACCGGAGATACCGAGCTCGCTGCCGCCCTGCTGGAGCTCACCACCTTGCTGGAAGAGGTGCACCCGGGGGATGCCAAGGGCTTTGCCGCTTCGGCCGACCTGCTGTACTTCAGCGGCCGAAGGAGCGAAGCCCGGGAAAAGTACGCGCGCGCGCTGGAACTGGACGACACGGTGTATCCGGTTTGGGAACAGTACCTCTATATCCTGGCCGAACAGCGCGACTTTCCGGCCCTGGAAGAGGCTGCCGAAGAAGCGCTGGACGTCTTTCCCAATCGGGCTCGCGTGTATTACCTGGGCGGGCTGGCCCTGCAGAAGCGCCAGAAGAACGACGATGCCCTTGCCCTCTTGCAACCCGCCCTGTTGATGACCGGCGGCGACCCCGGCCTGGAGGCCGAATTGCAGTGCCTGCTGGGCACCGTGTACGAGCAGCAAGGCGAATCCGAACGGGCCGAGGAGGCTTTTTCCCTGGCCCTGGAGCACATGCCGAAAGCTCCGCCCATACTCACCGCCTACGGCCTGGCCCTGGCCCGCAGCGGGCGTCAGCTGGATCGCGCCCGGGATATGCTCCGCATTGCCTCGGAAGCTTCCGGGGAGCATCCCGATCTGCTGCATGCCAAAGGATGGATCCAGTACCGGAAAAAAAATTATGAACAAGCCGAGCAGCTCCTGGCCAGAGCGCTGGAGCTGGGCGCCCGCAACGATCCCGTTTTGCTGGAGCATTACGGCGATCTGCAGTTCCGGCGATCAGAACCCGAAAAAGCACTGAGCTACTGGACGAAAGCCCGGGAAGCCGGCAACGCCTCCCAACTGCTCAAAAAGAAAATTGCCGACCGCCAGATCTATGAATAAACGCAATTCGACCTTCCTGCTTCTCGGCCTGGGCCTGATGCTGCTGATCTTTTCCGGCTGCAAAACGACTCGCCCCGGCCTGGAC
>JAJDFU010000003.1 GCA_020528935.1 Saprospiraceae bacterium
GCGAGTACGACCATCAGGTGCGCTCGGCCCTGTACCGCGCCAAGTACCGGCAGCAGCTGGAGGAAGACGGCGCTGCCGCGGCCATTTACAGCCTGCAGGAGGAGCTGGAGCAAGCGGAGCAGCCCCAGCGGGCCGTGCTGGAATCCGTCCTGGCGGAAGCCTATTTCAAATTTCTGCAGGGCCGCTACTGGCAGATCCAGCAGCAGACGGCCGGCGGCGACGAATCGGATGAGGACGTGCTCACCTGGTCGGCCCAGCGCCTGCTGGAGGAGAGCAATCGCCTGTACCTGTCTTCCGTGGAGGAGCCCGGCCTGAAGGACCAGCAGCTCGAAGACTGGCAAACCCTCATCCTGGAAGGGGAACAGGCCGAAGGCCTGCGCAGTACACTCTACGAGCTGCTGGCCTTCCGCGCCATCCGGCATTTCAGCCAGGAGCAGACCTACCTCACCGAGCCCGCCTATGCTTATCGCCTGGACGATCCGGCGGCCTTTGCCCCGCTTCGCGCCTTTGTAGCCCACGAATTTCCGGCGCGGGATAGCAAAGCCTTTTCCCTGTGCGCGCTGAAACTCTACCAGGAGGTGCTGGCCTATCAGCAGGACCAGGGCAAGACCGACCCTCTGCTGGATGCCGATTTGCTCCGGCTCGATTTTGCCCATACCCGGTCGGTCCACCCTCAAAAGGACAGCCTGTACCGGCAGGCCCTCCAACGGCTCACCGCAGAGTATGCAGCCAACCCCAAGGTCAGCGAGGCCCACTATCGCCTGGCGCGCTTGCGATACGCCGGGAGCGAGGAATACGACCCTTTGGAGAAGGTCGGGGACCAGTGGGCCTGGAAAGAGGCCCGCGACATGTGCCTGCGCACCATCGATCGCTTTCCCGAATCCTTCGGCGCAAACCAGTGCCGGGGGCTTGTCGCCCGGATCGAGGGCAAAAGCCTCAACCTGAATGCGGAAGAAGTGGCGCTGCCCGATGCGCCCCTACTGGTAAGCCTAAGCTATCGCAATGTGCCCAGGGCCTACCTGCGGCTGGCCCGCCTCTCGGAAAAGGACGTGCGCGACTTCGAAGGGCTGGACTACGACAAGCGTCAGGATTGGCTGGCTGCCCTGCCGGCCGGTTGGGAGAACAGCTACGTCCTGCCCGACCCCGGCGACTTTCGGGCCCACCGCACGGAGGTGGCCCTGCCCGAGCAGTCGGTGGGGCGTTATGCGCTGCTGATCTCGGACAACAAAGACTTTTCTTCCGACGGCGGCGCCCTGGGCTGGGCTCTGGTCACCGTGTCCAATATCAGCTACCTCTCCCGCCAGAGCCCCGGTACCGATCCCACCTTCGTGGTGGTGCATCGCCGAAGCGGCGAGCCCATGGCCGGCGTGACCCTGGAGGTGTACAAGCGCGAATACCCGAACAAGCGACGGAATAAGGTCGCCGAGGTAGTCACCGACCAAAAGGGCATCGCAACGCCCCAGCTCAGGGAAGACCAGCCCTACATTTTCCTGCTGCGCAAGGGCAAGGACGTGCTGGACTTCGGCGACGGCTTTTACTACCGCCAGCGGCGCACGTACGATCGCGCCAGCCGGCAGACGGTCTTCTTCACCGACCGGGCCATTTACCGGCCGGGGCAAACCGTCTATTTTAAAGCGCTGGTGCTCAACAAAGACAAGAACGGCGTACCGTCCATCGCGGAAGGGGAGCCCCTTACCGTCAGCCTGCACGACGCCAACCGGCAGGAGGTGGGGCAGCTGAGCCTGCGCACCAACGCCTACGGCACGGCCGAAGGCACCTTCCAGACGCCGGCGGCAGGCATATTGGGGCGCATGTACCTGCAGTCGAGTGTCGGCAATTCCACCCACTACTTCCGGGTGGAGGAGTACAAGCGCCCCCGCTTTGGGGTGGAGATGGACCCTCTGGAAGGCGAATACCGCCTGAACGATACCGTGCCCGTGCAGGGCAAGGCCATGGGCTTTGCCGGCAATCCCATCGACGGGGCCGAGGTGCGCTACCGGGTGACGCGCGAACTGCGCTACCCCTGGTGGCCCTGGTGGCGCGGCTTTCCGCCTCGGGGCGGCACCGACCAGCTGGTGGCCTCCGGTACGACCCAAACCGGTGTGGACGGAGCCTTTGCCTTTGATTTTCCGGCCCTGCCCGATCCCGCGGCCGAATCTCGCTTCGGGCCCGCCTTTTACTTCAAGATCGAAGCCGAAGTGGTGGACATTACCGGCGAAACGCATACCGGCCGCCAGAATCTGTACCTGTCCGAAAAAAGCCTGCTGCTCGGCCTGAGCGGGAAGGCGGAAGCCGACCGGCAGACGGACTACCTGCTCTATCCGCAGGCCAACAACCTGAGCGGTCAGCCTCTGGAAGCCGAGGGCTCTCTCACCGTACACCGGCTGGCCTCGCCCGGCCGATTCCTGGTGTCCCGCTACTGGGAGCGGCCCGACCAGCCCCTGCTGGAGGAAAAGGTCTTTACCAAGCTCTTTCCCCACCTGCCCTATGCCGATGAGCGCGATCCGCTCCGCTGGGAGGAGCAAAAACAAGTATACGATCAGTCCCTGCGCTGGAAGGGTAGAGATACCCTGCAGCTGGATCTTTCCGGTTTCGATCCCGGGTACTACCGCATCAAACTACAGGCCCGGGATGCTTCCGGCGAAACGGTAGAAGCCGTGCATACGCTGATGGTGTACGACTCGAAGGCGGGGCGCTGGCCGGCCGAGGCGGGCCTGCAGATCCAATGGCTGCCGGAAGGGCCCTATGAGCCCGGCCAGGAGGTCAGGGCCCGGCTGGCCGCTTCGGATGGTGCACAACCCGTGTTTATGGAAGTGCGCCAGGGCGAGGCCGAGCGCCAGGCACCGCAGTGGCTGAAAGCCGATCCGACCGCCGACTGGACGCACGAGTTCACCCGGGCGGATCGCGGCAACCTGAGTGCCCGCTTTCGCTGGGTGCGCTACAACCGGGCCTTTGGTGAAGACCGCAGCCTGCAGGTACCCTGGAAGGACAAGGAACTGGAGATCACCTTCGAGACCTTTCGCGACAAGCTGCGGCCCGGCCAAGAGGAAGAATGGCGCCTGCGCATCAGCGGGCCGGAAGGCGATCGCGTACAGGCCGAGCTGGTCGCTTCCCTCTACGATGCCTCCCTCGACGAATTTACGCCCCACAACTGGCCGTCCGGCTTTTATCCCACCTTCAGCAGCTACGGCTGGAACTGGCAGGCCCTCCATTTCGGAAAGGTCAATGCCTACATGCAGTCCCGGGACTGGTCGCCTCAACGGCCGGAACAGATGCAGCGCAGGTACCCCCGATTGAATACCTACGGCCTGGGAAGCGACCGGTATGCCGGCAGAGGGGTCTATTATGCCGACCCGGAGGTCTATAGCCTGGAGGATGCCGCGCTATTAAAACGCTCCAATGTAGCAGCGGCTGCTCCCGCCCCCGAAGCCGATGGCATGATGGAAGAAGAGGCGGTTCCAAGGTCTGCCCAACCGCCTCCTCCGCCTACGGCTCCGGAGGAAGCGGCGGCCACCGGTCAGACGCCGGTCACCCCGCGCCGCAATCTGAAGGAAACGGCCTTTTTCTTTCCCCGGCTGACCACGGATGCCAACGGCGATGTGCTGATCCGGTTCACCATGGGCGAATCCCTGACCCGCTGGCGGTTTCTCGCTTTTGCGCACTCCAAGGCCTTGCAATACGCCCTGGCCGAGCGCGAGCTGGTGACGCAAAAAGAACTGATGGTCTTGCCCAATGCGCCCCGCTTCCTGCGCGAGGGCGATCGGGTGCGCTTCAACGCCAAGGTGAGCAACCTCAGCGAAAAGAACCTGAGCGGCACGGCCCGGCTGGAACTCTTCGACGCCCGCAGCATGCAGCCGCTGGACTGGGCAGGCGGCGAGACGGAACAGGCCTTCGACATCGATCCCGGGCGCTCGGCCGAGGTGGCCTGGCCCCTGGCGATCCCCGAGGGAGCTGCCGGGGCTATTGTGTACCGGGTCACGGCCCGGGCCGGCCAGTTTGCCGATGGGGAAGAGAACAGCCTGCCCGTACTCACCAACCGGACGCTGGTGACCGAAACCATGCCCATCTCCTTGCGCAGTAAGGAGACCGAGACCTTCACCTTTGCCGCCCTGGACAAGGCCGCGCAGTCCGAAACCCTGGAATCCAACACCCTTCGCCTGGAGATGACCTCCAAACCGGCCTGGCTGGCCGTGGAAGCCCCGCCGTACCTGCAGGACAACCCGAACGACTGCACCCAGCAGACCGGGAACCGCTACACCGCCA
>JAJDFU010000401.1:0-8780 GCA_020528935.1 Saprospiraceae bacterium
GACATCCGCATTGCGTTATTCGACGACACGCCCGCACATCGCGACAATTTCACGAAGCTGATAGAGGAAGATTTCTACGACAGCCTTCTTTTTCACCGGGTGGTGCCCGACTTTATGATCCAGGGCGGCGACCCGGACTCCAAAAAGGCCGGTCCCGACAGGGTATTGGGCATGGGTGGGCCCGGCTACACGCTGAAGCCCGAGATCAGGCACCGCCATTTCCGGGGGGCCGTGGCAGCCGCCCGCCTGGGCGACAACGTGAATCCCGACAAGGAATCCAGCGGCTCCCAATTCTACATCGTACAGGGCCGCACACTGACGGAACCCTTGCTGCGCCAGATCGAACAGCAGTTCGGCATTACTTATACTTCCGAAGAAATCCAGCGCTACCTGGAGGAGGGCGGCGCTCCTTTCCTGGACAACGGCTATACCGTTTTTGGGCAGGTGGTGGAAGGCATGGAGGTCGTGGACCGGATCGCGCAGCAACCTACAGGCCCTAACAACCGCCCGCTCAAGGACATTCCCATGAACCTCCGGCTGGATTAATACAAGATGACGGACAAGACCATTGCAATCGACATGCGAAACAGAAACCGGACCGGGATGCCCCTGGCCGCACCTGCGGCTCTGCTCATGCTGCTTTGGGTGTCCTGCGCACGCCCGGTGGCCGACTTTGCCGTTTCCGGAAACACCCGGGCCCCCGCCTCCCTGCAATTCAGCAATCAATCCCGGGATGCGGAAAGCTATCTTTGGGACTTTGGCGACGGGAACACCTCTACCCAGGAAAACCCCCTGCATCGCTATCGCAATTCCGGGAATTACACCGTTCGCCTGCAAGCCCGAAAAGGAAACAAAACCGCCGTGGAAGAAACGCAAATCGTAGTGGAAAGCCCGGAGCGATGCCTGGTGGAGATCACCACGCCTCACGGCACGATGTTGGCAGAGCTGTACGATCAAACGCCCCTGCACCGCGACAACTTTTCGAAGCTGGTGGAGAACGGCTTTTACGACAGCTTGTTGTTTCACCGGGTCATCGACGGCTTTATGATCCAGGGCGGCGACCCCGATTCGCGCGATGCGCCGGCGGGAAAGCAGTTGGGGGCAGGCGGCCCGGGCTACACCCTGGAAGCCGAGTTCGACCACCGCCTGGCTCACGTCAAAGGCGCCCTGGCTGCGGCGCGGCGCGGCGGGCCGGTCAATCCGCAGAAGCGCTCCAGTGGTTCGCAGTTTTACATCGTCCAGGGGCAAAAGATCAGTGCCGATCAGCTGGATCAACTGGAATACAACAAAAGTATCCGCTACCCCGAGGACGTCCGCGAGCAGTATCGGGAGATGGGCGGCACTCCGTTTCTGGATATGGAGTACACCGTATTCGGGCGGGTGGTGGAAGGCCTGGACGTCATTGACCGCATCGCGAAGGTGCCCACCGATGCCCGAGACCGCCCGGTGGAGGATGTGTGGATGACTATTCGACTGATTAAGTAAATCGTTTTGTGCCGGGCAGAGCCTTGCCTGCAAAGCAATACATAAATACGAAGGCCTGAAATCCAATATGAGAGCAGAGACACACATCCTGGGGATAGATGTAGGCGGCACCGGCATCAAGGGCGCTCCGGTAGATGTATCCGAAGGACGCCTGCTTACCGAACGCTACAAGGTGTTAACCCCCCAGCCCCCCACTCCGGAAGCCGTAGCCGAAACGCTGACGGAGGTCGTGCGCTATTTCGAATGGGACGGCCCCCTTGGAGTCGGGTTTCCGGCCGTAGTGAAAAACGGGCTCGCCCTCTCCGCGGCCAACATCGACAACTCCTGGATCGGCAAGAACGTCGAGTCGCTGTTTGCACGGGCCACCGGCCTGCCGGTAAAAGCCATCAACGATGCCGACGCCGCCGGCATAGCGGAAATTCATTTCGGGGAGGGCAACGAGAAAGAAGGCTCCGTCATTCTTATTACCATCGGTTCCGGCCTGGGATCGGCCCTGTTTACCGACGGCCACCTGGTGCGCAATACCGAATTCGGCCATGTAATCCTGGACGGTCAGGTGGCCGAACACTACGCTTCCAATCGCACGCGCGAACAGGAAGGCCTCAGCTGGCCGGCCTGGGGGAAACGCTTCAATAAGTATCTCCACCACCTCAACCGGATCCTTTCGCCGGATATGATCATACTGGGCGGCGGAGCCAGCAAAGCCTTTCATCAATTCTCCGATTATCTGGACGTGCCCGTGGTAGTGCGCCCTGCTAAGCACCTCAACGGCGCGGGCACCATTGGCGCAGCCTGCCATGCGTACTGGAGCATGCACAGGCAGGAGCAGCACCGCAGCCTGTAGGGCCTAGCGGTCCATGTGATAGGAGATCACGGACAACACGCCATTGTCCGATCGAAGGCCGGGGGCCAAATCAAACAGGAAGGGGTGCATTTCAAAGTCTTCGCGGAGCGCTTCGCCCAGCCAATAGAGGGCCTCGTTGCGTCGACCGCTGCCGATGAGGCAGGCCACCTTGCAGTACAGCAGCTCGGAGCCCGTCGTGTACTCTTCAGCTTCTTCGAGCAGCTCCAGCGCCTGTTCGGCCTTATTTTGCTCGAGCAGGATGAGAGCGAAAGCTACCCAGTACCGGGCTTCCGACATGGCCTGGGTGATCGCCAGGCGAATGTAGGTCTCCGCTTCGTCCCACTGCTCCTGCATGCGGCAGGCCTGGGCCAGGGCGGCGTAATACTCCTCCTGTTTATTCTCAATGGTGATGGCTTTTTTGTAAAAGCGGACCGCCTGCTTCCATTTTCCTTCCAGGGCAAAACTGTTGCCGAGCTGGAAGAGCACCTCGTCATCCATTGGGTCCATCCGCAGCGCTTCCTGGAAGAGGGTGCGCGCCATCTGATTCTGATCCTGGGCCTGATAGCATTGCCCCATCTGAAAGAACAGGTCGCTATCCGCTTCAAAGCGCTCCAGCATTTCCTCGTAGATGGACAGGGCGCGGGAGTATTGCTGCAGTTCGAAACAGAGGTTGGCACACTCCCGGTATCCCTCCTCGAAATCCGGCGCGCTCAGAAAGGCGTATTCATAGGCCTCGATGGCCTTGCGGTAGTCGCCCAAATAGGCATGGGCATGTCCGGTATAGAACCAGGCCATATGGCGGTAGGCGTTCTCATCCAGCACTTTGTCCAGCAAGGGCAAGCCCTCCTCGTACTTGCGAGTCGCTTCCATGCTCAGCCAGAACCGGTCCAGCGTTTCGGCATGGGAAGGCTCCAGACTCAGGGCCGAAGACAAGACGTAAAACATAGCCTCGAACTCGCTTTGGCATTCGTATACCAGGGATTCGGTCAGCAGAACCTCCACCATATCTGCAGAAGAGGCCTGGGTTTTGAGCGCAGCGATCAGGTCGAGGGCCTGATCGTGCCTGCCCTGGTAGGCCAGCAATTCGATGCGCAGCAAGGCAATTTCGGGCTCGGCCGGAGCGTACAACTCCGCCTCCTCCAGGGCGTCCAGAGCTTCCTGATCGCGCTGAAGATCAATGAGGAGTTGGGCCTTTTTGGTGTAAAAGTCGGCGGAGAATCCGTAGTGAACGAGCGCGTGATCAACGGCTTCCAGGGCCTGGTCGAGCTGGTTTTCGCGTTCGTAGTAGGAGACGAGGCGGTGGAAAGAGCGTTCTTCCAGAAAGGCCACTTCTCCTCGTTGTTTCATGGTTTCATATTCCGCTACCAGGATTTCCATATCCCGGTTGGCGTCAAGGTTTTCTGGATGCATAAACTGCTTGTTTAAGCGGCTTGCTTGTACAATATACAACAAAAGCCAGCCTTTGGGCTTCCAATACTGCCTTTTCTCAATATTTCACACTGAATTAACCTCAACCCATTCCGCTGAAAACCCTTCCTCCTCTTCATGCCACATCTGGTTTTATGAAATCAACTATATCTAGGAGCCTGACTGTGCGCGGGATGAACGCCACCGGCGGCCGGCAAAGCTCACCAGGTACACCCCGGAGAATATGCACAGGGCCGAAAGGAGCTTTACGCCGTTTATTTGTTCCTGGCCGAGGCTCACGGAGATCAACCCGGCGATGAGCGGCTGCAAGTAGATGTAGATGCTCACCACGGAGGGGTTGACGTGCCGCAGGGCCCATACATTGAGCAAATACACCAGAAAGGTGGTGAGCAAAAGCACGTAAACGACCGACCACCATACCTCGGGCGTAAAGCTCCGGAAGTCGGTCTGAACGAGTCCGGGCAGGCCGAAAGGCAGCACCAGCAGCCAGCCAAAGGTAAATACCCAGGTGATCACCGTAATGGCCTGGTATTTGGCCATGAGCTTTTTCACCAGCACGAGGTACACCGCATAGGCCGAGGCATTGATGAACACCAGAATATCGCCCACAGTCCCCGCCCCGCCCAGGCTCAGCTTTTGGCCATAGGCAATGAGCAAGACCGCACCGCCGGCGCCCAGGGCGATGCCCAGCACTTTCTGCCAGGTGATCCGCTCCCCGATGAGCAGCGCGGACATGACCAGCACCAGAATCGGCGTGGTCGTCATCAGCAGGGAGGGTTTGATGGGCGTGGTGAGCTTCAGGCCACTGAAAAAGAACAATTGGGTGACCGCAACACCGAACGACCCGCGAAGGGCCAGGCGAAACAGATCGCGCTGCTCCACCTTTTCCCGATTACGCACCGAATATATCAGCCAGAACGGGATCAGTGCCGCACTTGCCCGCAACAGGATGAAGGGAAAGGGATGCAGATACCCGTCATCCAGCGGCACTTTGGCCACGATGTAGTTTCCGCCGTATACCAGGGCGACTACCAACAAGGCAATGTGTGCCCACACCACTGCCGACATAGCTTCGGATTTTCGCCGCCAAAGGTAGGGTTTTGTGCGGCTTTCAAACCGCAATGGCCCGAAGCGGGTTGGCACCATAAATCCCAATCATGGCTTCTCGTATCCGGCGGCATGGTACTGGGCGAGCGCGAAGGGCCCGTCGGCAAGGTGGCCCCCTACATCAAACAGGCCTGCCGAGCCGTGGAAGAGCACAGCGGCGTTCGTTTCATAAGGGCCTTTCTGGAAGAGGTGCTGGAACCGGGGCAGGCCGTATTCAGCTCCTGGCTCCCGGCCGTGGCCCTCAGCATAGTAAAGGCCGAGCGGCCGGACTCAACCGCTTCTTTCCTTCATGCCCTGCAGCAGGGCGATCAGTTGAGCCAGGGCTACCTTCCCCTACATGCACATGCATTGGAGGAGCGGTTGTCGAACGCGCTTAGGAAGCTATCCCGGGCCTTGACGCGGCTGTCTTCCCCCTTTCCGCTCCCGGAACAAGGTGACTTTTCCGGTCCGCTTCGTCTTCAGGTTAGCGGGCAACTTTGCCCATTCACCGGTTGTTGCCCAAGATAAGATGGTAAGCGGTACCTTTACATTTTTCCAAGCAATCCCGTCCCCGGATGAGTGAATCCATAAAACACGAGTGCGGCCTGGCCATGGTGCGGCTGCTCAAGCCCCTTTCGTTTTACCAGGAAAAATACGGCTCGGCACTATACGGCCTGGAGAAAGTGCGCCTGCTCATGCAAAAACAGCGCAATCGCGGCCAGGACGGCGCCGGCCTGGCCACCATTAAGCTGGACCCCAAGCCCGGCAAAAAGTACATCAGCCGCAAGCGAAGCAACGCCCCCAATTACCTGGACGACCTCTTCAAGGGGGTGTTCAAACGCTTTGAAACGCTCCCCCCCGAAAAGCTCAACAACCCCGCCTGGCTGAAGGAAAACCTGCCCTACACCGGCGAACTCATACTGGGGCACCTCCGCTACGGCACCCATGGCGACAATTCCATCGAGACCGTACACCCCTTCCTGCGGCAAAATAACTGGATCACCCGCAACCTCATTCTGGCCGGCAACTTCAACCTCACCAATGTGGACGAGCTGTTTCAGGAACTGGTGGATCTGGGGCAGTTCCCCAAAGAAAAATCCGACACCGTTACTGTGCTGGAGAAGCTCGGCCATTTCCTGGACGACGAAGTGCAGCGCCTGTTCACCTGGTTTAAGCCCGACGGCTATACCAATCAGGAGATCAACGAACTGATCTACGATAACCTGGACGTGCTGCGCATGCTCAAGCGGGCCAGCAAGAAATTCGACGGCGGCTACATCATGGCGGGACTCGTCGGGCACGGCGATGCCTTCGTGATCCGCGATGCTGCCGGCATCCGGCCCGCCTTTTACTATCAGGACGACGAGCTGGTGGTGGTGGCTTCCGAACGGCCTGCCATACAAACGGCCTTTGACGTGCACGCCAATAAAGTGCACGAGATCGAGCCGGGGCACGCCCTCATCGTCAAGAAAAAAGGCACGGTCACCCATGCGCCCTACATCGATTTGCTGCCCCCCAAACCCTGCTCGTTCGAGCGTATCTACTTCTCCCGCGGCAACGACCGCGACATCTACCACGAGCGCCTGCAGCTGGGCTACCAGCTCACCGAATCCGTGCTCAAAGCCGTGGACTACGACTACAAGCACACCGTCTTTTCCTTCGTGCCAAATACGGCTGAAACCGCCTTCTACGGCCTGATGAAAGGCCTGGAAGATCGCCTGAACCAGATCAAGCACGAGAAAATCCTGAAAATGAGCCAGGATGGCGGGATCAAGCCCAAAAAGCTGGAAAAGATCCTCGGCTTTCGCCCCCGCATGGAGAAGGTCGTCGTCAAGGACGCCAAGATGCGCACCTTCATCGCCGATACCACGGCCCGGGGCAAGCTGGTCTCTCACGTATACGACGTGACCTACGGCATCGTCGAAAACGGCAAAGACAACCTCGTGCTGCTCGACGACTCCATCGTGCGCGGCACCACCCTGCGCGACAGCATCCTGCAGATCGTCAGCCGCCTGCGCCCCAAGAAGATCGTCATCGTCAGTTCCGCTCCGCAGATCCGGTACCCCGACTGCTACGGTATCGACATGAGCAAGATGAAAGAGTTTGCGGCCTTCCGGGCCCTGGTGGAACTGCTGCGCGAGCACGGCCGGGAGCACCTGCTGCAGGAAGCCTACGAATGCGCCAAGGAACAGGAGGCCCGGCCGGTGCACGAATTGACCAATGTGGTCCAGGGGCTGTACGAGCAATTCGACTACGAGCAGGTTTCCGACAAGATCGGCGAAATCCTCAAGCCGGAAGACATCAAGCCCGAGGTCAAGATCATCTATCAAACCCTGGAGGGCCTGCACAAAGCCATTCCCAAGCACAAGGGCGATTGGTACTTCAGCGGAAATTACCCCACCCCCGGAGGCAACCGCGTCGTGAACCGGTCCTTCATCAACTACATGGAAGGCAAGGACGAGCGGGCGTATTGAGCCCCCTGTGGATTGCGGGATGTTGGAGCTGAAATGCTCAGTTTTTCGCAGAACAGCTTTGGCGTGGCGTACCCCCGCTTTTTTTAATGTCGACATCCAGTCCCTGCCGGGCGGGTTCGACGCGCTTAGCCCATACCTTGACCCGCTCGAAAATGCCCCATTCCTTTTCCACGATCCGGGTTTCTTTCACCGCAGCATAGCGATAAATCCAGGGTCAGATCGCATGCCCGCCGCGGACGGTCATACGGCAGCCAGGGTTTTCAACTTCGCTGCGGCCCGCTCCAGCACCGCATCCGTTTTCGCGAAGCAGAAGCGCACCACGCCTTCGTCCAGGCCGCTGTGGTTGAACACACTGACGGGGATGGTGGCGATGCCGTGCTCGCGGGTAAACCACCGGGCAAACTCCAGGTCGGGAAGGGCGCTGAGGGCGCGGAAGTTGCAGGTAACAAAATAGGTGCCCCGGCAGGGCAGCGGGCGAAAGGGCGAACCCCTCAGGGCCTGTAAAAACCGGTCGCGCTTCTGCTGGAACAAAGCGGGCAGGCCGAGGTAAGTCTGCTCGTCCTGCAGGTAGTCCGCCAGGGCGTATTGGGTGGGGGTGTGCACGGAGAAGACGGTGTACTGATGCACCTTTCGAACCTCCTGCATCAGGTGGCCCGCGCCGGCTACATACCCCACCTTCCAGCCCGTATTGTGGAAGGTCTTGCCGAAGGAAAAGAAGGCCAGGCTTCGGTCGCGCAAGCCGGTACATTGCAGGGCGCCGCAGTGCTGCTCGCCGTCGAAGATGAGGTGTTCGTACACCTCGTCGCTGAGCACGAACAGCGCGTGCTTTTCGGCCAGGCGCTCCAGAGCTTGCCAATCGGACCGGCCCAGGATACTGCCCGTGGGGTTGTGCGGGGTATTGACCAGGACGAAGCGGGTGCGCGGGCCGATCAGCCGCTCTACCGCGTCCCAATCCACGGCGTAGTCCGGCGCTTTCAGCTGATGGGCGACCGGCCGGCCGCCGGCCAACTCGACGGCCGGCCGGTACAGGTCGTAGGCCGGCTCGAACAGCAAGACCTCATCGCCGGGATGCACCAGCGCCTGAATGGCGGAAATAAGCCCCTGGGTGGCACCGGCGGTGACCGTGATCTCTGTCTCCGGGTCCAGGTGCACGCCCTGCGTGCGCGCCATTTTTCCGGCTATGGCTTGCCGCAGCGCCGGCAGGCCCGGCATGGGCGCATACTGGTTGTGGCCGGCCTGCATGTGGCGATACACGCCTTCGATCAGGCGCGGATCGGATGGAAAGTCGGGAAACCCCTGCGACAGATTGATGGCGCCGCATTCCCGGGCCAGGGCCGACATGACGGAAAAAATGGTCGTGCCGGTCTCCGGCAATTTGGAAGCGATGGAATGTGTTGCGTCACCCATATCCGGAAAGTACGAAAAGTAGGCGGAATGGCTCCGTACAGCATGGGATCCGGAGG
>JAJDFU010000401.1:8880-11500 GCA_020528935.1 Saprospiraceae bacterium
AGGTGCTGTGGTGCGGGCCGGGGCAGGGCGTCTTGGACCCTGAAAAGCCTGGCTTCGTAAGGGAGCTGTTCCTGCATTCAGGAGGCTCGCCGGTGCTTGGTCATGCCGCCCATGACCGCCTTCATGATGCGGACCTTGCCCCATCGGGGAGCCGTACTCAGGGAGCCGATCAGGAACTTGGACAGCCAGCCCGGCCATACGGACGATTTTCTACCCAGGGCCTTCAGGATAGGCACTCCCACATCGGCGGGTTTCATACTCATGCCCATTTGCATCTTTGCCCGCTCCGCAAAACCGCTGTCCACCGGAGCCGGAGCGGCTGCCAGCACATCTACCCCAAGGGGCTTGAGCTCGACGGCCAGTCCTTCAGCCAGGGACTGAACATAGGCCTTGGTCGCAGCGTAGTGCGCCGCATAGGGCACGCCCTGAAAACCGACGATGGAACTCAGGAGAATCATGCCGCCGCGCTGCGCTTTGGAAAAGACCCGGCTGAAATGATGGCTGAGCACGAACAGGGATTCGCAGTTTACCCGCAGCATTTCCAGCTCCTGCTGCCGGTCGCTTTCTGCGAACAGGCCGGAAGTGCCGAAACCGGCCGCGGCGACAAACAGGCCGACGTCCAGGTCTTTTACCGCTTCCAAAACGAGACCGGTGCCTTCCTGCCGGGCGAGGTCGGCGCCTTGCACGCGGGTTTGAACGCCGAATTCCGCCCGGATCTGTCCGGCGAGTTCGTCGAGTACGGGCACGCGCCGGGCGGTGAGCACCACGTTTAGGCCCGCTTCGGCCAGTCGCAGGGCCAGCTCCCTGCCGATGCCCGACGAAGCGCCCGTAACCAGGGCCCAGGGGCCGTACTTCTCCTTCAGCCGCGCTTTCTCCCGTTGTGCTAATTCCATGGTCTTGTTGTTTTCCACAAAATTACGGGAGCGGGGAAGGGGCGAACGATAACATATGTTTACGTTTTGCGGAGGCTCGCCCGTTTGAGCCTGCTGAGGTGCACGGGCGATATGCCCAGGTAGGATGCGATCATGTGCTGCGGGACCCGGTTGTGTATGTTCGGGAACGTCTGGTCAATGGTATCGTACCGCTCTTTGGGGCTTTGGGTATACAGGGCCTTGATCCGGTTGTCGTTGTAGATGAAGTAGTATTCGGCGACAAGCCTTCCCAGTCGTTCGCCCTGCTGTAAGTGCCGGTAGCCCCATTCAATGGCCGAACGCGGAAGGACCACGGCCCGGGTGGCCTCGACGGCCTGGAGGCGGTATACCGAAGGAAGCCTTTGCAGGAAGCCGGAATAATCGGCGATGAACTGATACTCCAGCGCAAAATGGACGGTGTGCTCGGTACCTTCCGTATCCGTAATGACTACGCGAACCAGCCCTTCAAGGATGAAAAAGATCTCGTCGGCTGGTTGGCCGGCTTCGCACAGGATCTCTTTTCGGCGGTAGCTTCGTTCGAAGCAGTCGCGAAGAAAGCCCTCTTCTTCCTCCGGACTGAGAGCGATCATTTCCCGGAGCACGCGTTTGATCGAGTCCATATCGATGGCGATTGAAAGCGATGGCGGGCAAAAGCCCGGCGAGCTGAGCGCGACGATGCGTACCGGGGCCGGCGGCTACCCTTCCTGGTAACGGCTGAAGACGGCATCGATGGCCTTGGCCAGCTTCCGGTCTTTTTCGGTGACCACATCACCCGCATCGTGGGTGTTGAGTTTGATCTCTACGGTGTTGTACACATTGCTCCAGTTGGGGTGGTGGTTGTGTTTTTCGGCCTGAATGGCCACTTCGGTCATAAAGGCCCAGGCCTGGCTGAAGTCCTTGAACTGGAAAGTGCGCTGGAGGCTGTTGTCGGTTTCGTTCCACATGGGTGCTCGTGTGTTTGCGTCTATCCAAGAAGACCGGAATAGGGGTCCTTTTGTTCATCCAGGCCCCAATCGAATTGGTCCAGCTCCTGCAGGCCGGCCTTGAGCAGATCGATGCAGGCGCGGATATCGCCTTTGTGCGCCATTTCTATGGTCTGGTGGATATGGCGCAGCGGGATGGAGATGGCCCCGGCAATGGAGCCGTGTTTGCCGTAGCGCTGCACGGCCGCCGTATCGGTGCCGCCGGCGGGCAGGATCTCGGGCTGCCAGGGGATGTCGTTTTTGCCGGCCAGCTGCTTGAGGTAATGGACCATGCGGTAATCGCTGATCACGCTGCCGTCGAGGATCTTGATGGCCGCGCCCTTGCCCAGGCGAGTGACGTACTCGTGCGGCTGCGCGCCGGGCACGTCGAAGGCGATGGTCACATCCAGGCCGAAACCGAAATCCGGATCGATGCGGCTGGCAGCCGTCATGGCACCGCGCAATCCCACTTCTTCCTGTACGGTGAATACGCCGTACACATCGAAGGGCAGGGTTTCATCCTTGAGCTCGCGCAGGGCCTCCAGCAGGATGAATACCGACACGCGGTTGTCGATGGATTTGCTGTTGACGCAGTCGCCCATTTCGATGAGGGCGCGCTCCCGGGTGATGGGGTCGCCCCAGGATACCACCTGTTCCCCCTCGTCCTGGGCCAGGCCCAAATCGCGGGAATATTCGGTGCTGGGCACGGCCTTGTTGCGTTTGTCGGGTTTACTAAGGGAAAAGGGT
>JAJDFU010000621.1 GCA_020528935.1 Saprospiraceae bacterium
CTCCCGTGGAGTTTCGCCACCCCCGCCCGCTCTACGACGTGTTCTGTAAAAAGTGGGGCTTGTCCCCCTCCCGCAAGTTGGAGTTTGCCCGCATGAACTTCTCGTACGTAATCCCCAGCAACCGCAAGCTGCTGCGCCTGGTGGAAGAGGGCTATGTGGAAGGCTGGGACGACCCGCGCATGCCCACCATCGCCGGCATGCGGCGCCGGGGTTTTCCTGCGGCGGCGATCCGCGAGTTCTGCGATCGGGCCGGCGTGGCCCGCCGCGACAACGTCATCGACTACGCTCTGCTGGAGTTTACCGTGCGCGAGGAGCTCAATCGCACGGCGCCGCGGGTGATGGCCGTGCTGAATCCCCTGCGGGTGGTCATCACCAACTATCCGGAGGGGCAGGAAGAACAAATGACCGTGGAGAACAATCCGGAGGACGAGTCTGCCGGAAGCCGGAACATGCCCTTCAGCCGGGAACTGTACATCGAGCGGGAGGACTTCAAAAAAGAAGCGCCCAACCGGAAGTATTTTCGAATGGCGCCGGGCCGCAATGTGCGCCTCAAAGGGGCTTACATCCTGCACTGCGAAGGCTTTGAAGAAGATCCCGACACCGGCGAGGTCACCGAAGTGCACTGCACCTATTATCCCGATAGCCGCAGCGGGCAGGATACATCCGGCATCAAGGCCAAGGGCACCCTGCACTGGGTGAGCATTCCGCATGCCTTTCAGGCGCGCGCCCGCCTTTACGACCGCCTGTTCACCGAACCCGATCCGACCGCTTTCGAGGAGGAGGGCAAGACGTATCTGGATTTCGTCAATCCCGAATCGCTGAAGATTGCAGATCCCATCTATGCCGAGCCCAGCCTGAAAACCGCCCGCCCCGGCGACACCTTTCAGTTCATGCGCCTGGGCTACTTCTGCCTGGATGTTTCCAGTACGGAAAACGCGCTGATCTTCAACCGCACGGTTACCCTGAAAGATACCTGGGCCAAGAAGCAGAAGCACTAACCTGGAAAATTCGGTGAATTTTCCGGCTTAACCTCTTTTAAACGGTAGTGCAAGCCTGCTCCTGAACCAAACGAAACGGATCAAAAAACGGCCGCTTCCATGCCGGAAGCGACCGTTTCTGTGTGTGTTGAGTTGTTCAGCAAATCCCGCTACAGCCACCAGGGGCGCAGGCTGATGGTGCGCTCGCGGCCGTTGGGCAGCAGGATCGTGGCGAAGCGGTCGCAGGCGCCGTTGCCGAAGTCGATGGTGAACTGGCGGCCGTTGCGGTCGATATCCACCACCCCGCGTTCTACAAAGCGGCACCACTTGCGCTTGGTCAGCGGTTCCGTCACATTGGCGGCAAAGGTGCCGCCCTCGCGGTTCGTGCCGTTGAAGGAGCCCTCCACCTGAATGACGTCGTCCAGGCGAGTGGGCGTATCGCTGCCCTCGATGATGCTGTACGTTTGGTTGGTCGTCCAGTTGGCATTGCTGCCGTCGGGAAAGTCGATGCGGAACGAAGCCTCGCGACCGAAGGACGGCCTGTCGTCGGTGCTCAGGTTGGTCAGGGTCTTGGACCCTTCGATTGCCGCCCCGTCGATGGAAAAGTCTACCAGGGTGACGGTGCGCGTAGACCCGGCCTTGCGCAGGGTGTCGCTCACTTCTACGACGATCTGCCCCTTGCGCAGGCGGCCATGGGGACCGGTGCAGCCGTCGGGACCGTAGTCGATGGTGACGATGCGGGGAAAGCTGCCGTCATCCGGTACGACGGTAACCGTGGCGCAGTTCTGGCCGCTGCCGCGGGTTTCCAGCATGCGATCCACCTCAGCTTCGACATCTTCCAGCACGTCCTGGCCTTGAGCCAGATCCTCGCCGGTGCGGGCGTCCAGCTCCATGGTGTCGGGCTGCAGCTCGTTCTGGTTCTCGTCCTCGCTACAACTGTTGAGGGCCAGGCCGGTAGCTGCAATGAACAGGAAAAGGATGATTCGGATGGTCATGGTTCTTTTTTTGATTTCGGAAATTGATGTTGAACATTGAGGTGCACCTTCGCCTCCTTAGAGTACACCCCGGGCGGCGGGTTTAATTTCGGGCCGGAAAAAAAGCAGGCTTGCGGAATGCTCGTATATTAGCCATGCCATGGAACGGGAGCGCCTCATCATAGCTGAAGAACGATTTGCACTCACCATCGACCGCCTGTGTCAGGAGCTCATCGAGCGCTACGACACCTTCCGGGATACCTGTGTGGTGGGCATTCAGCAGCGGGGAGCACGTTTGTCGCAGCGCCTGGTGGATCGCCTGCGCGAGCTCCAGCCGGATGTTACCTTCCTGCACGGCAAACTGGACATTACGTTTTACCGCGACGATTTTCGCCTTCGCGACAAACCCCTGCGCGCCAATACCACTGAAATGGATTTTCTGGTGGAGGACCGGCGCGTCATCCTCATCGACGACGTGCTCTACACCGGCCGCACCGTTCAGGCCGCCCTCACCGCTCTGAATCACTACGGTCGTCCCCGGCAGGTGGAGCTGCTGGTGCTGGTGGACCGCCGGTTCAATCGAACGCTCCCCATCCAGGCCGACTATGTGGGCATCACCGTCGATGCCGTGGACAAAGCCTATGTGCAGGTGAACTGGAAAGACAGGGACGGGCACGACGAGGTGCTCCTTTTTCCCGATAAAAGCGAGCTGCAATAACTATGGCATCCGCAGAAGACGCACAACACCTCAGTACCCGGCATTTGTTGGGCATCAAGTATCTGAACGAGGCCGATATCCGCCTCATCTTTGACACCGCCCGGGAATTCAAGGAGGTGATCAACCGCCCGATCAAGAAGGTCCCCTCCCTGCGGGATATTACGATCGCCAACCTCTTTTTTGAGAGCTCTACGCGCACCCGGATCTCCTTCGAACTGGCCGAGAAGCGCCTTTCCGCAGACGTCGTCAATTTTTCGGCCTCTTCCTCTTCGGTCAGCAAGGGCGAAACCCTGCTGGACACGGTCAATAATATCCTTTCCATGAAGGTGGACATGGTGGTAATGCGCCATCCCGCGCCAGGGGCGCACCACTTTCTGGCCCGGCACATTCAGGCCAATATCGTCAATGCCGGCGACGGCACTCACGAGCATCCCACGCAGGCTTTGCTCGACGCCTTTTCCATGCAGGAAGTACTGGGCGACCTGCGCGGGAAACACATCGCTATTTTTGGTGATATCCTGCACTCCCGGGTAGCGCTCAGCAACATCTTTTGCCTGCAGAAACTGGGAGCCAAGGTGAAAGTATGCGGGCCGCCCACCCTGATACCCAAATACATTCCCAGCCTGGGTGTGGAGGTGTCCTACGACCTGCAGGATACGCTGCGCTGGTGTGATGTGGCCAATGTGCTGCGCATTCAGCTGGAGCGGCAGGAAGAGTTGCGCTACTTCCCTTCCCTGCGCGAGTACGCCCGCTTTTTCGGCATCCGCAAGGACCTGCTCGACCAGCTGGAAAAACCGATCCTCATCATGCATCCCGGCCCCATCAATCGCGGGGTAGAGCTCACGTCGGACGTGGCGGACAGCGACCACTCCATCATCCTGCAGCAGGTGGAAAACGGTGTGGCAATTCGGATGGCTGTACTATATTTGTTGTCTGCACTGCGCCCCCCTTCCTCTTCCGGCTAAACCCAGTAGATTCTGAAAAACGGTACGGAAGCCAAATCGCATTTGGCTTCTCGTGCGCATTCCTATACTTTAGGGGTAAGTATGCTTTCCCTGCCAAACGCTTAAACGTCATGCCCAAATTCGCTCGCCTCCTCCTTATCCTGTCGTTCATCGCCCCGTCGGTACCGCTTTTCTCCCAGTCCGGCTGCGGTGAGTGGATCGCCAAAGACCAAACCGCAGGCGGTACCCACATCCTGCACACCGCACCTCTGATCTTCGTGGTGCGCGCGGATTACAGTTATGGCCTGGAATTCATCAGTAATGACCGGGGCATTCTGGCAAAAGTGTATTCCAAGGGTGGGGTGGAGTTCAACCCGGAAGACGAGATCATTTTCATCGACACGAATCAGGTGCGCAAGAGCTTTCGCTTTGTGGATATGGGCCAACTGGATCGCCCGGGGCCCACGCCAGTCCACCACCCCTTCCCTCAGCCACACCTGGCGGCCATGGAATGGATTGCATCCACCCGGACCAACCCCAGTGTCCTCCACAACACCCTCACCAACCTCCTCCGGAACGCCAGCAGCAATCCCCACCAGCCCGGCCATGTGCTGCACGCACGCAACTTCATGCACACCACC
>JAJDFU010000350.1 GCA_020528935.1 Saprospiraceae bacterium
AAGCAAAAAATGCCACTAGAAAAAGCAAGTGGGAAAAAAGCCGGTTCATGCCCCTTTCTTTTTTCCTCCAAGCCTTTTAAGCCCCGGTCAATCCTCTTTCATCAATCTCTCGACCCCCTGCCGTACCCCGGCGGAGGCTTTTTCCTCGATGACCTCCAGCTCGAAGGCTCGCCGCAACTCGTAGTTGATGTGGGGCCGGGGATCAATGTAGTGCACGGGCGTGTGAGGCGGAGCGAAGCCCACCAGGCCGGCCGCCGGGTACACTTGCATGCTGGTACCGATGATGAGCACGCGGTCGGCCCTGCTGACGGCCTGGGCAGCCACCTCCAGCATGGGCACCGTCTCGCCGAACCACACGACATGCGGCCGCAGCTGGCTGCCCTCCTCGCAGCGGTCGCCCAGGCGGAGGTCCCGGGTCCAGGGATAGATGAGCCGGGGGTTCTTCGTACTGCGCGCCTTCAGCAGCTCGCCGTGCAGGTGGAGGATGCGGCCGCTGCCTGCCCGCTCGTGCAGGTCATCCACATTCTGGGTCACCACGGTCACCTCGTAGCGTTCTTCCAGCTCCACCAGAGCCCGGTGGGCCGGGTTGGGATCTACCGTGAGCAGCTGGGCCCGCCGCTTGTTGTAGAAGTCCAGCACCAGTTCCGGGTCGCGCTCCCAGCCCTGGGGCGAGGCCACCTCCAGGATGTCGTGCCCCTCCCACAGGCCGCCCGCATCGCGAAAGGTGGACACGCCGCTCTCTGCGCTGATGCCGGCGCCGCTCAGTATGACGATATGTTCTTTAGCTCGTGGCATTTGGTATTGATCGGATGGCAGATGGATAGACCGTAAACAGTTAGATGTTCGATCCTTTAAACCGGTCGAAAGAGTTGGAGGCACAGGACGCCGGAATAGCTATTATCATATCCAGGTGCCAGGTCGATCCAAGACCGGGAATTCAAAATCAAAAATCACTTTTTCGGGTGTACCAGTTTCATCTCCTCGATCAGGTGGCCGGCACCGGCAAATTTGTCGATCACAAAGAGGATGTAGCGGGCGTCCACCATGATGTTGCGGCAGATGCTGCGGTCGTAGTACAGATCGCTCATGGTGCCTTCCCATACCCGGTCGAAGTTGAGGCCGATGAGATTGCCGTAGGCGTCGATGGCCGGGCTGCCGCTGTTGCCGCCCGAGGTGTGGTTGGATCCCAGGAAACAGACGGGCATCTTGCCGTCGGCAGTGGCATAGGGGCCGTAGTCCTTTTGCTCATACAGCTCGATCAGCTTCTGCGGCAGGTCGAATTCGTAATCCCCCGGCTGGTACTTGGCGATCACGCCGGAGAGGTGGGTCACCGGCAGGTATTGGATGGCATCCCGCGGCTGGTAGCCCTCCACCTGCCCGTAGGTGACGCGCAGGGTGCCATTGGCATCGGGGTAGAAACGCCGCTCGGGAAAGACCTCCATCAGGGCTTTCATGTAGGTGCGCTGCAGCTGCTCGCGCTCTTTGTCCAGCCGATCGTAGTGGCTCATGACCTTCTCGTCGTTGGCTGCGCGCATTTCGGCAGCCAGGCGGTGCACGGGATCTTCACTGAAGGCCTTGAGGGCAGCTTCGGGATCCTTCTCGAGCTGGGGAAGAAAATCGTCCGGGCGGGCCAGCAGGCTCTCGGTAAAAAGCGCCTCGGCAAAGCCCGCATAGTCGCCCTGGGCCTTTTTCAGCCGGGCCATCACGACCTCGGATTGGTGGTCCGGATTCACTTCTTCGGCATAGTATTTCAGCAGGCCGGCCAGCACCTGTTGGTCGATGGTCGGCTGATACCCCTCGTAAAAGCCCTCGAGATAGCTCAGAAACCGCGGCAGGGGTTGCTTCACGGCGTCCAGCCCCTGGCTTTCGTACAGCCGGTGCAGGCGATCCACGATACCCGACACCTGAAAGAGTTGCACGTTGCGGCCGGTGATCTCACTCACGGCATTCATGGTCTTGGCATAGGGCTCCATCTCTTCGTACAGTTCCGCAAAGCGCGGCAGCAGGTTTCCATAAGCTGTTTTCCACTCGGGTTTGGCATCCACGCGCTTTTGGAACTCGGCCTCCATGGCCTGCTTTTTGGTTACGGCATGGGTCTGCTTCAGTCCCTGGCTTTCGCCGATCCACTTTTTCCAGGCGTTGGCGATGCCGGCCTGGTGGCTGGCGTACTGCAAGCGTACTTCTTCATCGGCGCGCATGGCGGCATTGAGCACGTCCAGGGTGCGCTCGCGAATGCCGATCTTGATGGGATTGAGTACGTCGGCCTGCATTTGAACGGCATGGGAGGGCAGGTACTGATTGGTGCGGCCGGGAAAGCCGAAGACCAGGGTGAAGTCGCCGGCGGCGACCCCGTCCAGCGAGATGGGCAGGAAGTGCCTGGGCTTCAGCGGTTGGTTGTCGGGCGAGTAGTCGGCCGGTTGGTTATCGGGGCCGGCATAGACGCGGAACAGCGAAAAGTCGCCCGTGTGGCGGGGCCACTCCCAGTTGTCGGTATCGGCGCCGAACTTGCCGATGGAGGAGGGGGGTGCCCCCACCAGGCGCACGTCGTTATAGGTTTCGGTCACAAAGAGGAAATACTGGTTGCCCTTGAAGAAGGGGCGGGTGAAAACGTCCTGGTAGGATTCGATGCCGGCTGCAGTTTCCACCGATTTTCGGTTCTTGTCGATCAGCGACTGGCGGGCAGCCGGATCCATATCTTCGGTCACCCCACGAAACACCTGCTCCGTCACGTCCTCAATGCGCACGATGAAGGTGACAAACAGGCCGGGATTGGGCAGCTCCTCGCTGCGGTTCATGGCCCAGAAGCCGTCCTGCAGGTAGTTGTTCTCCAGGCTGGAGTGCGACTGAATGCGGCTGTAGCCGCAGTGATGGTTGGTGAGCAGCAGGCCCTGACCGGAGATGAGCTCGCCGGTGCAGAAGCCTCCAAAGCTGACGATGGCATCCTTCAGGCTGCCGCGGTTTACGCTGTAGATGTCTTCTGCGCTCATCTTCATGCCCAGGCTCTGCATTTCGCCCTCGTTCAGGGCTTTGAGCAGCTGAGGCAGCCACATGCCTTCGGTGGCGGACAGGCGCAGGGAAAAGATCGTCAGGAAGAGAAATACAAGGATACGAGTATGCATGCTGGGTACGGTTTTTTCTTGGAGGTCTAAAATAGGCAATGCAAAAGAATTTACCGGACGTTCGGAATTTCCGACCTTGTCCGGTATGGACCAACTCGATCTCATTCAGTACCATCCCGGCGAAGCCCTGCAATACACCTGCGAGCTGGGCTCCGAGCTGCCCATACTCAACTCGGAGCAGTGGGTGAGTTGGATCAACCTGGAGCTCAGCCAGCAGAAATCCATTCAGTGGCTGGCCGATCAGCTGAAACTCCACCACCTGATGGTGGAGGATATCTACAACACCAAACACCAGCCCAAATTCGAATCGGAGGCCGGTTACCTCTTTCTCATCCTCAACATGCTGCGCCTGGGCCCCGAGGGCAAGGTGCAGGTGGAGCACGTGAGCCTGCTGCTCACCCGGCAGGTGGTGATCTCCTTCCAGGAAGACATCGACGGGGACGTGTTCGGCGAGCTGCGCGACCGCATCCTCCGCGGGCGGGGGCGCGTGCGCCAGATGCCGGCCGACTATCTCTTCTACCTGCTGGTGGATGTGATCGTAGATCACTACCTGATCATCCTGGAAGCCCTGCGGGAGCGCATCTTCCGCCTGGAGGAGGAGGCCCTGCTGGAGCCCGGCCCCGATTACGTCACCGAAGTGTACCGCATCCGCAAGGAGCTCAATCGCCTGCGACGCTTCGCCCTGCCCCTGCGCGACGAAGTAGGGCGCCTGAAGGCCCATCCCTCCGATCTGCTGCACGAAGGCACCCAAGCCTACTGGCAGGATGTGTACGACCACCTCGTCTTCCTCAGCACCTCCTACGACAGCTCCCGCGAGATGGTGCTGCGCCTGTTGGAGTTGCACCAGGCTTATCTGGCCCAGGAGAACAACCAGGTAATGAAGACCCTCACTATCGTGGCTACCATTTTCATCCCGCTCACCTTCATCGCCGGGCTGTACGGCATGAACTTCCAGCACATGCCCGAGCTGGCCTGGCCCTGGGCCTATCCGGCCGTCATCGGGCTGCTGGTTGCCGTCCCCGGAGCCATGCTGTGGTCCATGTGGCGGAAAGGGGGGTTTTGGGATGAAGGGGGATTTCGGTGCTAGTCTTACCTGGGGCTGGGGGTTGAGCTGGCTGCCGAATGGGAAAA
>JAJDFU010000656.1 GCA_020528935.1 Saprospiraceae bacterium
TGGTCGCGGTAATGCTCTGGTGCTTTTGACGTATGGTTAGATCGTCTTTCTGTCGTTCTCTCTCTCGTCTTTTTTTTGTGTCAAGCAGGAGACGGCAAACGATGTCTAGCACGGTCTCGTGGGCTCGGAGATGGTGATAAGGGACAGCCCCGGACCCCCTCTTCCTGGCCGAGTACGAGCCGGAAGCCCTCGGGATCGAGCACGCACACTTCGCCGCCCTGCTGGGTGAGCCCCACATTGTCGCCGTTGGACTCTACCGTGGTCACCTCCGCTACCAGCGGGAAATCGATGATCTGGAGCAGGTCACAGGACTGGAGCGGCCCGGTCACTTCAAAGCAAAAGCTGAAGATCGCACTGCCGTCCGGCAGGGTAACGGCATTGGTGGGGTTCCAGGAAAACGTTACGCTACCCGAACTGGCCGCGCCGATGTTGAAGTTGGCCGGGCCGGTTTCCGGCAGGTTGATCCCGGAAACGGTAAGAAAGTTCAGATGGGTGGGGTCCCAGCCCAGGCTGAACTGCATGCTGACGACCTCTTCGAAATTGTTCACCTGAAAATCGAGACAGACGGTATCGCCCTGGGGAGCAGCCTGATCGGGAATGATGATCGACACCCCATTCGGCTGATTGACCTCCACTTCGCAGTTGTTGGGGCTTATGCCGATGTCGGTCGTATTGTTCTGGATGATCTCGGCCTGATCGGCCGAGAAGATAAAGGGACTGTTGCCGCCCAGGCCGACCACCTCGAAGCACACCTCAAAGAGCACCGAGCCCGGAGCCAGGTTTTGAGGTATGCCGACCGTTTCCCAATCGATGCCCAGGATGCCGTTGGCCGCATTGGCGGTGTTGAAGTCGGCAGCGTCCAGGCCGGTGACCGCCCCGTTGATGTTGGCCACATTTTGAAACTCCAGGATGCTGGCGTTCCAGCGCATGAGGAAGGCGATATCGGTCAGGTTGTCGAAGTTTTCCCCGACCGTGACCTCCACACAAACGGGATCGTTGACATTGAGCGGTGGTCCGCAGTCGGCAAAGAGCTCCAGGCCGGTCGGTGCACAATCCCCCGCCTGCACACTTCCATCCACCGGGAAAAAGGGGATGTTGAAGGAGGGATCTACCGTATTGTCGTTGGTAAATTCGATGGGCGTGGGATTGGAGGTGAACGACAGTTCTGCCGTGGTTTCGCAGTCGCCTACAATGCGGAAGCACAACTGAAAGATGTCGGTGCTGTCCGGGAGGGTCACGGCCATATTGGGTTCCGAAAACCAAGACAGGGTAATTATGCCTTCATTGGTATTGGGCGGCGTACCGAAGTTGCTCACCGACAGGTTCTCCAAAGTCTCGAGATCCAGCACATTTTCGAAGGCCAGCAGGGCGGGATCGTAATTCATGGAAAGCTGCATGCTGCTCATATTCTCGAAGCCGGTGGCACTCACCGTGATGCACACCAGGTCGCCCGGATTGCCTTCTTCCTGAGTGGCGATGAGGGATATGGGCGACACAGCCGTGGACACAAAGCCGGGTTCGGGGATGAGGCCGATATTGGCCGGGCAGCTGTTGTTGCGGGTGACCTGTATCGGTATGGGATCGTTGGTGATCTCCACACTGGTGGTCGCCCCAAAGCCCCCGATGGCGTCGAAACAGATGGAGAAGATCTGGGTGCCATCCGGCAGCGTAGTGCCGATGGCCGAAGGCGTACAGAGCTCTCCCTCCCATTTCACGGTGATCACCCCGTTGTCGGCATCGGTGAGGTCAAAGCTGGCCCCGTTGAGTCCGGCGAGATTGAAGTTGGTCACCTGATCGAAATCGAGTATGGCCGGGTCGAAGGAAATGGAAAATTCGAAGGATACGATATTGGTGAAGTCTTCCACCGTCATATCCATGCAGAAGTTATCGCCCTGGTTGGGGGCTTCCTGGGACAAACTCAAAGAGGGCTGAGCCCAGGCACTCACCTGCAGGCCGGCCAATACAACCAGCACACCCATCCATCGCCGCCAAAAGAAAGTGCGGAAAAGCCTATTGCGCGCGTTTTTCATAGGACTGTCTCAAAGTTTGTTCCGGGATACCGCACGACATGCGGCATGCAGGCATCGCCATGCGGCCTCCATCCCGGACACGAAATAAATGCAGAAAAAAGCCTAATCACCTGTCAAATGCTATACTGAGGTTGATCTCATGCGTACTGCCCACGAATGGGCCGAATGAACTAAAGGAGTAATCGAAACCGTAGCCGATCTTGAAGATGTTGCTCCAGTCGTTGTACAAGCCCAGGGCCAGCCCGGTCTCAAAGTGGAAGTTGCCGTCGGTACTCGCGCCGGTGCCCACCCATATCGGAGCCGGCAACTGATAGCGAAGATTGATGTCGGCCGAAAAAGGGGCCCCGGGGGCGTAGCGAAACCAAACGGAGGGCTCCAAAAAGCTGACGTCATCGAAGAACTTGTACAGGCCGACATTGGCAAAAATGTGCTGTACCCGCTTGACGGAAAAATCGCCGTTCTCGTTCTGGAAGCTGAGGTCCAGGCCAATGAGCTGGGGTACGGAAACACCGGCATAAAAATAGTCCCCGTCCAGGTTGCCGCCCAGCATAGTGTAGTAGTACAGGCCCAGGCCAAGATCGGGATACCACTGGGTGAAGTTTTCGTCCACGATCACATCGCCCTCGTCACGCACATTGATCTCGCGCCCATCCACCCGGTATTGGACCGCGCCGGCCGTGAGCCCCAGGGCAAAGCCGCCGAACTCCGGATCATCGCTCAGCACGCCCGCCACGCGCCCGTAAATACCGGTAAAGCCCGTGGGGCCCGTCTGATCGTTGATGATATGCCCGCCAAATTGCATGGTCACGCCGCTGTAGTCGTCCATGAAGTAGGAGCCGCGAAGCACCTGGGTGCTGGGGCCGCCTTCTATGGCCGTCCACTGTGCCCGGAACGACCCGCCGAATACGAGGTTCTGGCCGAAAGCGAGATAATCGCTTTCCACTGCAGCGGGATTGATCAGGGTAAGGTGTTCTCGATACTGGGTGAATAATGAAAGTTGTTGCGCGGACAACGAAAAGGAGAGCAGTAAGAATACGGGTAGTACACTTAACTTATTCATGGGACTATCTTTATGCAACAAAGTTAGCAATTTTTACCCTAGGGTAAACTGCTGCCTTCAATTGGTTCAAGGGGGAAAACCAACGCGTTTTCGAAAGCCCCGGCAGGGATAAAACCCCGCCTTCGCGATGCCATTCGGCATTGCCGCAAAGAAGAAATAAGTTGTCAGGCCTCTCAAACCCGTCTTTCAAAGCTGGGCCTAAAATTAGAACAATCTTGCACAGGGGGTCTGGCCCGGCTTGTTAAAATTTTTACCCGGTAGGCCTGCGTGAGCCAAAGGCTTGGGAACCGCCTGTTGCGGGCAGAAGTGGACGGGAACAGCGGGCCGGATTGCGCCGGGGTCAGGATCGCGGAGCAGTGGCGGGAGGAAGTCGTGGAACCCGGAAAACCGGGAATCCTATTTTCGCATGGCCTCTACGGGATTCATGGCGGCGGCCTGCGAAGCCGGTATGATGCCGGCAATAACGCCGACGACCACCGAGAGCAGGAGGCCGATGAGGATGTTGTACCAGGAGAGCTGAAAGCCAAAATCGAAGACGGGGCTCAGGGCCAGGACCAGGGCCTGGACCAAAGCCAGGCCCAGTGCACCGCCGATCAGGCAGAGCACGACCGACTCGATGAGAAATTCCAGCAAAATGACGAATCGCTTGGCGCCCAGCGCCTTTTTAATGCCGATGATTCGCGTGCGTTCCTTGACCGATACGAACATGATATTGGCCACGCCAAACATCCCCACAAAGATGGCAAATCCACCTACCAGCAAACCCACCACATTGAGCACCCCGAAGAAACTGTCCAGCAGATCGGCCAGCAGGCTGAGCTCGTTGATGGAAAAGTTGTCCTCTTCCCTGGGTTTGAGTCGTCGTTCGGCGCGGAGGATGCCGGTGATCTCGTCGCGCAGGGCCTGGATGGAAATGCCCTCCCCGGCCTTCACGTTCAAGCTGGAATTGCCGAAGAGGGTATTGGACTTCAGGTTGGCGATCTTGCGGGCCAGCTCATACGAAATGATGACGGCCCGGTCAAAATCCATGATATTGCTCATACTGCTGACCGGTTTTTCCAGCACGCCGATACCTTCAATCTTGCGACCACTGATCTTGACCCCGCGACCGCAGGGAGCAAGGAGTCCAACGAGGGTTTCGGCCACCCACG
>JAJDFU010000531.1 GCA_020528935.1 Saprospiraceae bacterium
TTTTGCGGGGCCTGGGTCAGGCGGGCCAGCTGTTGGCCGGTCAAAAAGAAGGTGGCACCCGTATACAAAACCGACATTGAATTCGGAGCGTAAACAAAGGAATCGCGGGTGGCGAGGTAAGGAGAGGCCGTGCGCTGCAGGCGATCGATCAGCCAGGGATGGGCGCGCACCAGGAGGTGTGCGTGGAGTTCGTAGGGGCAAAGGGAATCCCACCGCCGGACCAGGCTGTCCAGGTATTCGAAATAGCTCCCGATGGACACTTCCCGCTCGATGAAAATCGTATCCCAGGGGTTCCACGCCTGCATGAAGAACAAAGAGTCGCCCGCCGCCGTATTGCCTTGCGGAGCGGAGATCGTGCCTTGCCGGCATTGAAGAAGGGGCACACACAAGCTCAACAGAATTGCCGCCGCACTGGTCCCTCGAAACATAGATCAGGTTGCATTCTGGGGTTCCTCGCCGGAGGGTGCAAAATGACGGGCCACGCGCAGGGGGCGCAGGCTGGCCTTGCGTTTCACCTGGTGGGCCTGCATGCGGGTGAGGATGTCGGCCAGGGTCTCCACTGCTTTGACGATGTAGGGGCCTTTGTTGAGCATTACGCATTCGGCCCGCCCGCTCATGGCCGCATCGGTGATCTCGGCCCGGCTGGCCTGGCCTTTTTTGGCGAGCTTTTCCAGCACCTGTGTCGCCCAGATCCCGGGCAGTTGGGCCGCTTCGCACAGCCACAGCAATTCCTCCTGAACTTCGGCGATGCGCTCGAAGCCGATCTCCACGGCCAGGTCGCCCCGCGCGATCATGACGCCCACATGCGGGCTGCGCATGGCCGTGAGCAGGATCTCCGGCATGTGATCAAAAGTGTCTTTGGTCTCGAGCTGGAGGAGGATGCCCATGTCTTCGCGGCCGAGCCGCCGCAGTTCTTCCTGCAACTGCTCCACGTCGCCGGGTTTGCGCACGAAGGAGTAGCCCACCATATCGGCATGGCGTGCTATGAACGGCAGGTTGGCGAGGTCGTCTCGGGTAAGGGAAGGGGTACTCAACTCGGTATCGGGCAGGTTGATGCCTTTGTCGCTGCGCAGCTTGGTGCCGCTGAGCCCGGTTTCTTCGACCACTACCATAAAGCCGTCTTCCAGTACCTCGGCGATGCGGCCGCCGATCTTGCCGTCGTCGAAAAACACCCGCTGGCCGATCTGCACATCCTCGAAGATGGAGTCGAGGGAAGCGGAGATCCGCGCTACAAACGGGGCATTCGGCCGCGTCGGCGTCACGTTGCTCACGCGGTGGCGGCACACCTTGATGCGGTCGCCCGGAAAGAGCCGGAGGCCGGGTTTTTTCTTTTCTTCCTGTCCGGGCGGAGGAGGAAAGTCCGTGCGCAACTTGGGGCCGCCCAAATCCATGCACACTTTGCAGCTTCGCCCCGTTTCGGCCTCTGCGCGTCGGATATTGTGGATCATGGCTTCCCAGCGCTCCGGATCGTCGTGGCTGCAGTTGATGCGGGCAATATCCATGCCGGCCAGCATGAGATCGCGGAGCAACTCGTAGTCGTGCGACGCCTCGGAAGGCATGGTGACCATGATGCGCGATTGCGTGTCGGGGCGGCCGTCGCCGAAAAGCTCCCGGGTGTGGGTCAGCAACTTCTGGCGGCTTTGCATGTAGTTGAGCGGAGGCCCTTGCTCCCGGGGCACTCCATCGGCAGTGGATTGACCCTGCAGCAACTCAAGCAGGTGGTAGATGTTCAGGAGGTTGGCCAGCGTATACCCCTCGGAGTGGGCAATGGCCGAAATACCCAACATCGCCAATTGGTCCTGGATGGGGCGCAGGTCGAAGCAGCGCATAGCCAAATAGTGCACCAGGTTGCGCGCACTCTGCAGGTTGGTGGGATCGACCTGCTGCAGGGTAAGCTCGTGCTGTGCTTCCTGTGCCAGCACATGCTGAATAATGGTCTTCATGCGCCGGCTTAGCGCAGGAAGGTTCACCTTGCCATCTCCGGGAATCATGAGCTCGCTTTTGGCTGAAAGCTAGTTCCTTTTGTATCGAAAAATCAAGGACAAAAGTCATTCCTGCCTCCACCGCAGGGAGGTATTCCAGATACCGGGCGCGAAAAGATCTGGGATATTCCCAAACCGTTTCGGGCCGTATATCCGAGCGGGCGAGCCCTAGAACTGAAAGCGGATCCCGTTTCGGATCGCATAGATGAGCCGGGGCACCGTCTCGGGGGGTGCGGCATCGTACACGAAGTTGAGGTAAAACTGAAACGACAGGTGTTTGGATATGCCAAAGCTGATGTTGTTCAGGGAAGTGATGCGGTAGTCCGAAAACCGGTTCACGCGCGGCTGGTAGTACAGCGTGTGATTGAAAGCTACCGTTTTACTGGGCAGCCAGCCAAAAGCGGCATAGACCGTCGCCCGGATATCGCGGTGATAGATGATCTCGTCCTCCAGGCCGGTATCCTCCTCGTACTCATACATGAGCGATCCGCCTGCATTGAGGAAGAGCGAATCCTGCCGGATGATGTTGAAGCGCGGACCGGTGCCCCAGAGCAGACGCACGTTGATCTCCTGCACCACGTTGCGCTGCGCCTGCGTGAAGGCCTCCCACACCAGGAATTCGCTGAACCGGTAGTTGTAGCGGATATGACCGAATGCGCGGTTGGAGAATACATCGCGGGTGGCATCGGGATCATCCGGATCTTCCAGCAAGGTGAGGTAATAGGTGCCCAACAAGATGAGCCGGTGGCGGTTTTTCAGGTACTCTATCCGGGCTTCGTTGTTGAAGTCGAAAAACCGGCCGGCCTTGTTGCGGCGTATATTGAAGCCGACCTCCGCGAAGCCCTGCCAGCCCTCCTGTTCGGCATTGATGCGAAGGGATTCGGTGTTGATGATCTGGCTGCGAAGCGGTAATCCCCCTACCAGTAAAAGCCCTGCAAAGAGGAGGCGGTACATATCGTCCGGCTTTTCGTTTTCGCCTTCAAGGTAACGGCTTGCCCGCAATGAATGACAATTATCAATATGGAATGTGTTTTTTATCAGGCCTCCCCCGTTTTCGCCCGCTTATTTTGGGATTTCAAAAAACACACACCGGCTATGTATCTCATTGACTGGCTGACGGCCAACCTGCTGATGGGCTTCATGGTGCTCGTCATTTTCGGCACAGCCGCCGTAATGCTCTACGTGGCGTTCACCAAAAAAGAAGGCGCCGCCGACAGCGTGGACAAATACCAGGAACAGGAATCGGAGGAGGAAAGCGAACTGGTGGAGTAACACGGTTTAATGCCGACAAGGAAGGGGCCGGGGAGTCCCCAACCCCTTCGAGTCGAGTATATCACGCGCGAAAAGGTTGGGTTGCGCCCAAACCTTTGTGAGCGCGGTATACCGGGGTTTCAAGGATAACCCGCCTGCCGTGCCTTCGGCAGGAAATCCGGGCGGTCAGGGATGCCAACCGCAAAAGGTCATTTTATCCTGAAAACCGTGAATTCCGCTTCAAGAACCTTTCCCACGAAAAAACCCGCTGGTTGTGCAGCGGGCTTCTCCGGAGTTCTTTGACGGTCGCCCCTATTTGAGTACGGCAGCATAGGATTCGGGATCGTTCAGCAATTCAATGGCCTTGGCGATCTCCGCATCGTTTTTGAGACGCATCTTGATCTTCCCCACCTGGTAGTAATAGCGGGTTGCGATGTCTTCTTCGATCAGCTTGCGGATGGCCTCCTCGTTTTCCACTATGGCTGCCCGCTTGGCCTCCTCCAGCCCCCGCTCAATATCCTCCAGCTCATCCTCCAGGGCGTAGCCCTCTTCGCGGTTGACCTTCTCCAGTTTTTCCAGCAGCTTCTCGCTTTCTGTGGTGTATTCAAAGCTGCGATCCTGCAAAAAGGCCCTGAAGCCGGCGTAATCGTCGAAGGAGAATTCCTGCACTTCGGGAATGGATTCGTGGTCCAGGCAAAACTGGGTGACGTAGTCAAAGAGATAATGCTCTTCGATCAGGCTTTTCACCACCCGGTTGTCCGTGATCTCCTCCATGACGATATCGGGCTTCACCCCGCCGCCGTCCAGCACCGTGCGCCCATTGCGGGTCTTGAAGGGCTGGCGCTGATCGTCGGGGATGTGTACGGGCTCGCCGTCTTCGTATTTCACGCTTTGGATACACCGCCCGCTGGGGATGTAGTATTTGGCCGTCGTGAGTTTGACCTTGGCGTTGTAGCCCACATCGCGGGTATTCTGCACCAGGCCCTTGCCGTAGGTCCGCTGCC
>JAJDFU010000118.1 GCA_020528935.1 Saprospiraceae bacterium
AAAAACGAAGGTACAAAGGCTGTGGTTTTTTGGATCGGGTGTTTTGAAGCCATCTCATAAATGTTTCTGATGGCGAAAAGGAGACCGGCCTGCCGCAGGCAAGCTCGCAGACTACGGACTCAGGACTCAGGACTTGGGACTTGGGACTTGGGACTCAGGACTCCAGACTTCAGACTCACCCCAACCTCCCCAGTACCCGGGCCAGCCGATCCGCCGCTTCCATCAGCTGCGCTTCGGAGGCTGCATAGCTGAGCCGCACGCAGTCGGGCGCGCCGAAGGCCCGGCCTGTCACCATGGCTACGTGGCCTTCCTGCCGCACGTAGGTACAGAGGTCGTCCGCATTTTGAATGGTATAGTTGCCGGCGCTTTTGCCGAAGTAGGCACTCACATCCGGAAAGATGTAGAAAGCCCCCATGGGCTTGTTTACCTTCAGACCGGGTATGCGGCTGAGTTGTTCGATCATCAGGTCGCGCCGCCGGAGGAAGGCCTTGCGCATGGCGTGGGTGGGACCCAGGTCGCTCTGCAGGGCATGGGCCGCGGCTTTCTGCCCGAAGGCCGTGGCGCCGGAGGTGAACTGCCCCTGGATCTTGTTGCAGGCCCTGGCAATGGGAAGCGGGGCTCCCATGTAACCCAGGCGCCAGCCGGTCATGGCAAAGCCCTTGGAAAAGCCGTTGACGGTAACGGTGCGCTCGCGCACGCTGTCGATAGTGCCGATGCTGGCGTGGCGGCCGGTGAAGTTGATGTATTCGTAGATCTCGTCGGCTATGATGTGGATCTGGCTGAAGCGGCTCACCACCTCGGCGATGCCCTCCAGCTCGTCCTGCGTATAGACCGAGCCCGTGGGATTGCAGGGCGAAGAAAAGAGCAGCGCCTTGGTGCGCCCGCTGATGGCGGCCTCCACCTGTTCGGGGCTCACCTTGTAGTCCTGCTCAATGCCGGCATAGACCGGCACGGGCACCCCTTCGGCGATCTTGACGATCTCCGAATAGCTCACCCAGTAGGGCGAGAGGATGACCACCTCGTCGCCCGGATCGAGCAGGGCGAGGAATACATTGGCCAGGGACTGCTTGGCCCCGTTGGATACCACGATCTGGTTGAGGTCGAAATGCAGGTCGTTGTCGCGTTTGAACTTCTCCACAATGGCCTTCCGCAGCTCCACCAGGCCCGGCACCGGCGTGTACTTGGTGTAGCCATCGTCCAGGGCCTTCTTGGCGGCTTCCTTGATGTGGTCGGGCGTGTCGAAATCGGGTTCGCCCAGGCTGAGGGAGATGACCTCGTGGCCCTGCGCGGCCAGGTCGCGCGCCATCTGGGCCATCTTGATGGTAGCGGATTCTTCCATGCGGTCCAGCCGCTGGGAGAGGTGAAGAAGCGTTTTTGCGTTCATGGTGGATCAATTCAGTAAAAGGTAAGTGAATGTACTACCTACTTGCCGTAAAAAAGGCAGGCCTGCCAGGTTTTTTTGGCGTGCCGGCCCAAAAAAGACCGGGATCGTTTACTTTAGCACAGCATTCTCCCAAACCGTTAAACCCTATTGGCAAGCGAAACACCATGAAAGAAAAACTCGAAGAACTCGGCAAGATGGTGGCCGAAGCCCAGCTGGGCGGAGGCCAAAAACGCATCGATGCCCAACACAATAAAGGCAAGCTCACCGCGCGCGAGCGCATTCACTTTCTGCTGGACGAAGGCTCTTTCGAAGAGATCGGCATGCTGGTGGTACACCGCAGCTATGACTTCGACATGCAAAAGCAACAGTACCTGGGCGACGGCGTAGTAACCGGCTACGGCACCATCCACGGCCGGCTGGTATACGTCTTTGCACAGGATTTCACCGTTTTCGGCGGCTCCCTATCGGAAAGCCATGCCGAGAAGATCTGCCGGATCATGGACCTGGCCATGCGCAACGGCGCCCCGGTGATCGGACTCAACGACTCGGGCGGCGCCCGCATCCAGGAGGGCGTGAAGTCATTGGGCGGCTATGCCGATATCTTTTACCGCAACGTCATGTCCTCGGGCGTGGTACCGCAGATCTCGGCCATCATGGGGCCCTGTGCCGGCGGGGCGGTCTACTCGCCGGCCATGACGGATTTCACCGTAATGGTGGAAGGCACCTCCTATATGTTCGTGACCGGCCCCAACGTGGTGAAGACCGTGACCAACGAAGAGGTGACGGCCGAAGAACTGGGCGGTGCCTCGGCTCACTCCATGAAGTCGGGGGTCACCCACCTGACGGCGGCCAACGACATCGACTGCATCGAGCAGATCAAGCGCCTGATGAGCTACATCCCGCAAAACTGCGAGGAGACCACTCCCGTGCTGCCCTATGAGGTTGGGGAAGAGTACCGGCCCGAGCTGACCGGCCTCATTCCCGAAAGCCCCAACCAGCCCTACGACATGCGCGATGTGGTGAAGGGCATTGTGGACCGGGACTCCTTCCTGGAGATCCACGAGCACTATGCCGACAATATCATCGTGGGCTTTGCCCGCATTGCCGGGCGCAGCGTAGGCATCGTGGGCAACCAACCGATGAGCCTGGCCGGCGTGCTGGATGTGGACAGCTCCAAGAAGGGCGCCCGCTTCGTGCGCTTCTGCGACTGCTTCAACATCCCCCTGCTCGTACTGGTGGATGTGCCGGGCTTCCTGCCGGGCACGGACCAGGAGTGGAACGGCATTATCATCAACGGCTCCAAGCTGTTGTACGCCTTCAGCGAAGCCACGGTGCCGCGCGTGACCGTCATTACCCGCAAGGCCTACGGCGGCGCCTACGACGTGATGAACTCCAAGCACATCGGTGCCGATATGAACTTTGCCTGGCCCACGGCCGAGGTGGCCGTGATGGGCGCCAAGGGCGCTTCGGAGATCATCTTCCGCAAGGAGATCGCCGCGGCCGATGATCCCGAGGCCGTGCTGTTGGAAAAGGAAAAGGAATATCAGGAGAAGTTTGCCTCCCCCTACCGGGCCGCTCGCCGAGGCTTCATTGACGAGGTCATCGACCCGGCCGTCACGCGCCGCAAGCTGATCAAGGCGTTTGCTATGCTGGAAAACAAAGTGGCCCATATTCCGAAAAAGAAGCACGGCAATATTCCGTTGTAGATCGATGGGAAAGTGTGACTTTCCGGGGGAGCGAATCGTCTCAAGGAGAAAACGGACCCCTATGAAAACACCCATCAACCCATGGCTGATTTTGTTCCTGCTCGCCTTCGCCCTTCCGGCCCGGAGCCAGGTCAACACGGCTACCCGGCCCATGAGCAAGGGGTATCGGCCGGCTTTTACCCTGCTTGTGGATAGCCTTTCCAAACGGGAGATCCAAAAGCTGCTCAAAGAGCACCTCAAGGACATTACCGGACAGCGGCCCCGGCGCAAAAAAGGGGAATACTACGTGGAGGATGTTTTTGTGAGCTGGGCCGACGGCCCCCTCAACCTCTACGCCGACATCGAAGAGCGCGGCGCTGACCGGCACGAGGTCATGGTGTGGATCGAAACCGACAGCAACTTTATGCAGGTCAAATCGGGGGAGCATCCGGTGTACGGATGGCTGCACGGCATCGACTACCGCAGCGAGGTGCGGGCCGTGGAGCTCGAGATCGAAGGGGAGGAAGACCGCCTGAAGAACCTGGAGCGCGAAATGGACTACCTCCGGCGGGAGCACGACCGCCTGGAGCGCAACATTGCCGATTACGAACGCAAGCTGGAGGAAGCCCGTCAGCGGCTGGAAGAGAATAAGGCCGAACAACTGCAATATCAGGAGCGCATAGCCGCTCAGCAAGCCACTGTGCAGCAGGTTCGCCAAAAGATGAGCGCCGTAGAAGAAAACCGGCGATAGCCGGCCCTTCGCGTTCCTCCGCAAAAACGGACCTTTCCCAAAAGGGAGGGTGCATGTTCGGCATCTTCGGAAAAGATTTGGGGCGGCGCCGGCGTTATGGATGCTAAATCCCTTACGCTATGCGTCGCATATCCATCTTTTTCGCTTGTTGGTTAGCTGCCTTGGCCCTGTCGGCACAGATCAAAGATCCCGAACTCGACATGCAGGCCTTGCGCATTGAGCAGGCCGACCTCATCGACCGGCTCATGCTCACCGTAGAAGGCATTGGCACCAATTCCCGTGCCCTGCTGGAGCAACAGAGCATCAAGGCCCACATGATGCCCGTGCCCAAGATCAACCAGGCCGGCCCGGAGCCCAGCTATCCCATCCCTTCCTGCATGGAATAATACGTGACCCTACAAAAGACATCAAAGACA
>JAJDFU010000098.1 GCA_020528935.1 Saprospiraceae bacterium
AACAAGCCAAGACCGGAAAAAGCGATGCCAGTGCCGGTTCCAATACCAGGGGAATGGAGAGCGTCAATATAGCGCGGTGGAGGCTGCCGGTCGGGAAGGCCTTGTCCTCGCCGCGGAGGGCTTCCCAGAACAAGGCGATGATCTTTTTCATGTCGGGTGATTTGGGAGCCGGCGCATGCAGCCCCTGGACGCAAGCAAAACTGCCGGATGTGCGCATTTGGTTTCCCCATTCGGCCTTTTGGACTCTTTTTTTGCTCGCGCTTTTCTTTCTATTTTTCCCGAAAATCCAATACCCCCATGGCGGAAGGACGATTTAAGAACCCCTTTCAGGCCGTTTTTACCGGCGTAAAGGACTTTGCCGCCCGCAAGGAAAATGTGCGGCCACTCAATGAAAGCGATCGCCTGGACGGAAAGACCGTCATGGTTACCGGTGCCAATTCCGGCGTGGGTTTGGCCATAGCCGTAGAGGTCGCCCGGCGCGGGGGCGAGCTCATCATGGCCTGTCGCAGCGGACATCCCGAAGCCGGCGAGCGGGTCAAAGCCCTGAGCGGCTCCGACAAGGTGCGCATGGAAAAACTGGACCTCACCGACCGCGCCTCCATCCACGCCCTGGCCGACCGGCTCCGGGCCGAGGGCGTAAAGCTGGACGTGTGCATCTGCAATGCAGGAGTGGCCCAGGCCAAGCCCCGCAAGACGCCTCAGGGCCTGGAGGAGATGTTCATGGTCAACTTCCTGTCCAAATTCGTGCTCCTCAGCCGCCTGCTGAAGGACGGCACCCTTCCCAAGGCCGTCTTGGCCGGCAAAGGCCTGCCCGCCGGTGCCGACCGGCCGCGCATCGTCTTTACCTCCGCGGACTCCCACCGCAATGCCGACCCCAGCGACTTCGACAGCCTGGGCGTGTACCAGGATTACGGCGTCAACGGCGGCATCAGCCGGTACAGCTACTACAAGCTGGTGCTCAACACCTTTTCCTCGGAGCTGTCCCGCCGGCTCAATCCCGACGGAGAGGTGGACGTAGGGGTGCATGCCGCCTGTCCCGGGCCGGTCAATACCAACATCGCCCGGGAAGCTCCGGCCTTTTTAAAGGTATTTCTCAATACCTGGTTCCGACTCTTTTTCCAGAGCCCGGAACAGGCTGCACCGCCGCTGGTTTACCTGGCTGCTGCAGAAGAAATGGAGGGGGAGACCAATCAGTACTTTCACATGATGGTACACCGCCGCATGGACGAGAAGTGCTACAGCCCGGAGGCCGGCCAGCGCCTGTGGGAGCGGGCCGAAGCCCTGGCCGCACAACACGGACTCTGGGCCTAGCGCTTGGGGTACTCCTGGTCGAACTGGTATTTGAGCACGTCGAAGGTCGTGACCAGGCCCATCAGCTCGCGCTCTTCGTTTACGATGGGTACGGCGTGGAAGAGGTTTTCCAGAAACACCTCGGCGGCGGCGCCGATCTGCTCATTGGGGTACAGGGTCCCCACCTTGTCTGTCATCACCTCCTTTACCCGGATGTTGCGGTACTCGTCAAAGGATCTGCCCAGTTTGTAGAGATCGGTCACAGACACCATGCCGACCAGCTTCTTGCCTTCTACGACCGGGAGGTGATGAATGCGGTTCTGCTGAAACAGCTCGCGTACGGTATCCAGTGTGGCCTCGGGACTCACGGTCTTGAGGTCCGTGATCATGATCTTGGACAAGGGTTCGTTCATCATGAGCGGTAGCGTTTTCCTGTTTTGCGGGTTGAGGGCCGTAAATTAGAAACATTTGGCGACAGCAAAAATCGCAAGTGCGCTTTCGGCAGTATTTTCCGGGAAGCGGTATCGCTGCCTGCGCTTGCATGCCAGCCTGCTAAGCCGTATTTTTAGTGTATGACCAAAGTCTTGCTCGAAGCCGGCCTGTTGGACCTCTCCCAATTTCCCGATGAAATGACGGAAGAGGAGTTTCTGGCGTTCAGCCGGCAGCACGAGCCTTTCCGCATGGAGCGGGAGGCGGATGGAACCGTGATCATCATGTCGCCAGTAGGATCGGATTCCGGTTATTTCGAGAACCGGATCAACGTGCAGTTGGAGTTATGGAACCGGTCTCAACCCGTTCCGGGACTTACCTTCAGTTCTTCCACCGGCTTTCGCCTGCCCAACGGCGCCATCCGCTCGCCGGATGCGTCCTGGATGGCGCTCGAAAGCTGGCAGAGCGTACCTGAAGCTGAGCGCAAAGGCTTTCTGCCGCGCTGCCCGGATTTTGTGGTCGAGCTCCGCTCGCCCGGCGACCCCCTGCCTTCGCTGCAGGCCAAGATGGCCGAGTGGATCGCCAACGGCGCCCGCCTGGCCTGGCTGATCGATCCGGTGGAAGAAAAGGTGTTCATCTACCGCCCGGAACAGGAGGTGGAACCGGTAGTCGATTTCTCGGCCGTGCTGTCCGGCGAGGACGTACTGCCGGGCTTTGCGTTTGATTTGAAACTGCTGCGGCTGCCGGATTGAACTGCCCAGACTTTTGAAGTCTCCAAGACTTCAAAAGTCTTCGGAAAAGTCTGGAGAAAAGATAAGAGTGGATTTATGACCAAAGTACTAGTCGAAGCCGGTCTGTTGGACCTCTCCCAATTTCCCGATGAAATGACGGAAGAGGAGTTTCTGGCGTTCAGCCGGCAGCACGAGCCTTTCCGCATGGAGCGGGAGGCGGATGGAACCGTGATCATCATGTCGCCAGTAGGATCGGATTCCGGTTATTTCGAGAACCGGATCAACGTGCAGTTGGAGTTATGGAACCGGTCTCAACCCGTTCCGGGACTTACCTTCAGTTCTTCCACCGGCTTTCGCCTGCCCAACGGCGCCATCCGCTCGCCGGATGCGTCCTGGATGGCGCTCGAAAGCTGGCAGAGCGTACCTGAAGCTGAGCGCAAAGGCTTTCTGCCGCGCTGCCCGGATTTTGTGGTCGAGCTCCGCTCGCCCGGCGACCCCCTGCCTTCGCTGCAGGCCAAGATGGCCGAGTGGATCGCCAACGGCGCCCGCCTGGCCTGGCTGATCGATCCGGTGGAAGAAAAGGTGTTCATCTACCGCCCGGAACAGGAGGTGGAACCGGTAGTCGATTTCTCGGCCGTGCTGTCCGGCGAGGACGTACTGCCGGGCTTTGCGTTTGATTTGAAACTGCTGCGGCTGCCGGATTGAACTGAGACTTTCGAAGCCAAGACTTTTGAAGTCTCGAAGACTTCAAAAGTCTGATGTACAATGAAAATTTCACGTTGGATCGGGATGCTTTTGGGCTTGGCCCTTTCGGGCTTTTGCCAGCCATCGCTTTCCGGGCATGCCGGTGCGGCGGGAACGGTCGGCCGGGATTCGGAAGCCCGCCTCTATCCCGCCCTGCAGGTCGGTCAGCTGATGTGGATGACGGAGAACCTGGACTACGCCGTGCCGCAGTCGTGGTGCTACGGCGACGACCCGGCCAATTGCGGGCGCTACGGGCGGCTCTACAGCTGGGCAGCGGCCGAGGCAGCTTGCCGGGCCGTGGGCTGGCGCCTGCCCACGGATGCCGAGTGGCAGGGGCTGGCGCGCAAATACGGCGACGGGAACGAGCACTGGGCCTACGGCGTGCTGGTCGCCGGTGGAAACAGCGGCTTCCATGCGCCCCTCGGCGGCTTCCGCTATACCGGCGGCGGCTACTACGGCCTGGGCGATGTGGGCTATTTCTGGAGCAATACCGAACACTATCCCGGCTACGCCTGGTACTACATCTTCGATCGCCGCAGCCGCTCGCTGTTCCGCTACTACGGCAAGAAATCCTCAGGCCGGTACTGCCGCTGCGTGCGGGTGGCACCGTAGCAGCGAGCCAGACTTCAAAAGCCCCCCTTAGACTTCAAAAGTCTGAGAGACTTTTGAAGTCTTGAGCTCTTTTGAAGTCTTGATGCATATGAATATGGAACCAGGAGCTTTTTACCACGTTTTTAACCGGGGTAACAACCGGGAGACGATCTTCAAGGAAGACGCCAATTACGCTTTTTTCCTTCGCCAGGTCCGAAAATACCTCCTGCCTCACCTGGACCTGTATGCGTATTGCTTGATGCCCAATCACTTCCATCTGCTGGTGCAGCTCCACGATACCGAGATACCTCCTTCGGCTCCCCATGAACCCAGGGTTTTAAGCCCGGTAGAAAAAGCTTTCAAGAATTGCTTCATTTCCTACGCCAAAGCTATCAATAACGTGAGGTTGGAGGTCGAGTTGTTCGTTAAATGGCTGAATGTGAGAACCT
>JAJDFU010000071.1 GCA_020528935.1 Saprospiraceae bacterium
CCGCGCCCTGCCCGAGACGTGCTATCTCTGCTCCGCCCGCCATGGATCACACTTCTGTCGCCGGCCGCCCTCCAGGTGAGCGGGCATCCTTTCTTCGGTCGTCACGTATTCCTCCGGTCTCAGGTACAGGCCTTCGCGCAGCCTCAGCAGCTCCACGGTTTCTTCCTGCAGGCCTTGCCACCGCTCCTCTTCGCGCAGGGGTTCCAGGGGCTGCAGTTCCAGCTGAACTTCCAGGGGTACGCGCTGGTAGTTCCAGCCCCACAAGAAGTAGAACAGAAAAAGTGCTCCGCCCGCAAAACCCAGCAAGCCCAACAGGCCGTCCACGCTTTTTTCCCACCAGCCGCCCGGCCGGCTCAGCCAGCGGTACAGGTTCCAGCCCAGCAGCACCAGCGTTACCACTACAAACAGGTTGAGCAGGGGAAAGGGCAGCCAGGCAAACAGGTAATCGATCAGAGAACGGATGATGGGGAAAAGGCGCCGGCTGTACCACTGCTCGATCCAGTCCGGCCGGGCGGCACCCAGATACTGTATGCCCAGTGCGAGCAGCCCAAGGGCGATCCACAGCAAATTTCGCCTGCGAAAAGGAGAGATGTACAACGACATAAGGTGAAGGTATGGATTAACTCCTGCTTCGCTGCCGGCATTAAGGCGCCCAAAATGTAGGCCTGCGGACAGGCCTTTGGCAGGAAAAGCGTACTTTTGAAACTCTTGGTAGGGGGTGCTTGTTTAGTGCCCGTGTTAAATCCTAAATGAGACAAATTCCAATACCATGGCCGTTGAACTCACTGACAAGAATTTTGAAGAAAAAGTAGTTAACAACCAAGGCGTTACCGTCATTGATTTTTGGGCAGAATGGTGTGGCCCCTGTAAAATGATCAGCCCCATCATCGAGGAACTGTCCAAAGAGTATGAAGGCAAGGCCACGGTGGGCAAAGTGGATGTGGACAACAACCACGAGGTGTCCATGAAATACAACATTCGCAGCATACCTACGATCCTCATCCTCAAGAACGGAGAGGTGGTGGATCGCCACGTAGGTACAACGACCAAGCAGGTGCTTGCCGACAAGATCGAAGCGCACCTGGAGGGTTAAAACCGCTGCCCTGAAAAAACAGAAGCACTCCTCGTTTCGCCGGCGAAGCGAGGAGTTTCTGTATGCGGGCTCCGCTTTCACCGGCTCCTTCTGATACGGTTTTAACCCGGATTGTTCGCGGATTCCCGTGAATGATGACGATAAATGGCTGAAAATAGGCGCATGTTCAACCACTTAGATCGGGGTCTGCGACCCTGGCTCTCACAAAATTTTGTGCCCCAATGTGGGGAGAATAGTTACCCTAAGCATAGGACTGGCTCGTTCGTAATGGTTTGATGTTCAAAATGTTGCAATGGTATATAGTCTAAAGGCGGAACATTCGCTGCATTTTCCGGCTTACGGATAACACGTCCTATTCTTCAGCGGCATGAAAATCGTGCATACGCGCTTATACCCGCTTCCATAGCAGTTGATCAAACCCATGCGCAAGCGGCAGCGACTTTTTATTTTTAAAACGGCATAATACAACTTCATGGATCTATTTGCCCAACAAGAGGTGCGCGAACTGAAAAATCTCGATCTGCTGGCCCGGCAGGTGGTAGAAGGCTTTACCATCGGACTGCACAAAAGCCCGTTTCACGTATTTTCCGTCGAATTTGCCGAACACCGGCTGTACAATCCCGGCGAGTCCATGCGCAATATCTACTGGAAGGTGTATGCCCGTACCGACAAGCTCTTTTCCAAGCGCTTTGAAGAGGAAACCAACCTTCGCTGCCAGATCGTACTGGATGCTTCCTCCTCCATGTATTTTCCGGAGGTGAGTAAAAAAAGCAAGCACTACACCAATAAGCTGCGCTTTTCGGCCCTGGCTGCTGCCGCCCTGATGAACCTGTTGCAGCGCCAGCGCGATGCGTTCGGCCTCAGCCTGTTCGACGAAGCCGTACAGGTTCACACCCGCGCCAAATCCAGCACCTCCCACTACCGCCTGCTGCTCACTCACCTGGACCAGCTCATCCAGAATCCGCAACGGGAGAAAAAAACCGCCGCCGCAGAAGCCCTGCACCAGATTGCCGACAGCATTCACAAGCGCTCCATGGTCATCTTATTCAGCGATATGTTCGACCAGAGCGAGAATGCCGATGCGCTGTTTTCCGCCCTGCAACACCTCAAACACAACAAACACGAGGTCATCCTTTTCCACGTGGTGGATAAATCCCTGGAGATCGATTTCGAATTCTCCAACCGCCCCTATCTTTTCGTCGATATGGAGACGGGTGAAAAAGTGCGCCTGCAAGCCAATCAGGTCAAGGATCACTACAGAAAGCAGATGGCCGATTACCTGCACGAGCTCCGGCTCAAGTGCTTGCAGTACCGCATTGATTTCGTGGAGGCCGACATTCACCAGGGATTCAACCAGGTGCTGCAATCCTATCTGGTAAAACGCAGCCGGATGGCCACTTGAGTACCTGATGTTACACCTCAGCGTACCGGCTATGATCATGCAGCAGCGGGTAACATCGGGCTGCTGGCCATGATCTTTGGGTTGACCGCATTCAGCGTGGAGCGTTCAACATGGTGCAATCCCGGTGCCAAAACCGCGCTGACCGCGCCGATGGGGCCTTGTCTCCCCCGGCCTCGTGAACTGCGCAAGGCTTTGGGCATCGATGCCCGGAATCAACAGAACAAACCGGTTGCGGGGCAATCGCATCGGCCTCCTGCTTAAGCGCTCTAAATCCGTATCTTAGTTAAAAAGTAGAGCATGAGTACGACCAAAACCCTGCAGCGCTATCCGGAAGAAGGTATGATTGCCGGTGTTTGCGCAGGCATTGCCCGCTATTTCAACTGGGACCCCACCTGGACCCGCCTGGGCTATGTGATCATTAGTTTTTTCAGTGCAGCTTTTCCGGGCATTCTGGTGTACCTCGTCCTTTGGCTGATCGTGCCCAGGGGAGAGTGAGCTTGCTCCCCCCCTTGAGCTTCTGCCAGGACGGAACATTCAAAACCATTTTTCTATGATCGAGCTTGCCAATGAGCGAACCGGACCGCCGGATCACCTCGATAAAGACCAGATCAAGGACCAGACCGACGACCTCGTCGACCGGCTGGGCGAATTACAACGCGTGCTTTACGCTCAGGGCGCGTACTCCCTTCTGGTTATTTTTCAGGGTATGGATGCCAGCGGTAAAGACGGAGCGGTGGAAAAAGTGTTCAAGGAATGCCATCCCAACGGGCTTCAGGTGTTTTCATTTAAAAAGCCGACCGAGGAGGAATTCGCCCACGACTTCCTCTGGCGCGCGCACAAAAAGACGCCGCCCAAGGGCATGATCCACATCTGGAACCGCTCTCATTACGAGGACGTCCTCATCCAGCGTGTGCACGGCTGGATCGATGAGCAGCGCGTGGCCCGGCGCATGAGCGCGATCAACGCCTTCGAAGAGCTGCTCGCTTTTGACAACAACACCATCGTCTGCAAATTTTTCCTGCACATTTCCTACGAACAGCAGGAGGAGGAGCTCATGCAGCGGATCAACGAGGATGAAAAACACTGGAAACACAACGACAGCGACTGGAAGGAGCGCGAGCACTGGCCGGAATACATGCGCTGTTACGAGGACGTCCTGAATGGATCCACCATTCCCTGGATCATTACGCCGGTAGACAAGCGCTGGTACCGCGACTACATCGTAGCGCAAGCCCTGGTGGAACGACTGGAGGCCCTCCCGCTGGAATACCCGCCACTGAAAGACTATCTGTATGCTCCAAAAAGTTAGAATCGATAAGTGGCTGTGGAGCGTGCGCATCTTCAAAAGCCGCACCCTGGCCACGGATGCCTGCAAGAGCGGAAAAGTGAAGATCGACAAACAGGCCGTAAAGCCCGCTTATCTCATTCAGGAAGGGGATATCATCGATGTACGCAAGAATGGCTTTGATCTCGTTTTTGAGGTGAAAAAACTGATCAAAAAGCGCGTCGGGGCTCCCCTGGCCCAGGAGTGTTACGCGGACCTCACGCCGGAAGAGGAGCTCAACAAATACCGCGATTGGTTCATCGGCAAAGCTTCTGCCGAGCGCCGGGAGCGCGGCAGCGGCACCCCCACAAAAAAAGAGCGCCGCGAGATTGAGCAGTTCAAAGCCGAGTTCTTCGGCTCAGACGAGTACGACGAATAGCCTACCCGGTCTATCCTGCACGCGCTCCAG
>JAJDFU010000541.1 GCA_020528935.1 Saprospiraceae bacterium
TTTACCAGGTGTATCCTACGGTCAAGTCAAAGCGCAGCGGATTGTGCCATTCCCATGTCTCTTCAATACTCGGGGAAAAAAGAATTTTATCAATTTTTTGGAAATTAAATGCCCGAACATGAAACCCCATCAGGAAATGCTGAATTTGATAATTTAACCCCAGTCTCAGTTGAATTTCGTCTAATTCAAAAGTGTTTTCTGAATAGGGAAAGCTTACCCAACCACCATTAGAATTTGTAATTCGCCGATGGATCAACCAGTTGGCTTCTACAACCCCCGATAGATAGAGGTTTTCGATAGCTCGGATCCAAAACGAAAGAGCAGTAGGCGTACTGATTTTGGTGTATCTATTTTGACGAAGCAAGATATCCGGACAAGGCCCGTCAAAAAAGTAACAATGGTTAAAAGTCCGCCTCATGGTCGCCTGCTCATAATTGACCCCAAGCCCACCGAAGATACCCATTCTCTTCATGCCCACCAGTTTTCTTTGTATTAGTCCCCCAGCATGATAGGTTCCGTATTTTTCTGGGGGCATCGTGAGCATACGTTCTTGTTTAGAACCTCTTTTGTCATGTGCTTCAATACCCGCATTTGCACTGACTATCCAATCACCCAGGTTTTGAGCTTGGCAGCATACCGACAGGATGACAAATAAAATTCCGAGCGTTAACATCTCCTTTTTCATAGCTTCACTATTTATTCGTGAAGAATTGTTCCATTCTTGCCCTTAATTGGACACGACATCTGGCTAATTGCGCTGGTTTTCTTCGTCTATCAGGTGGTCTTCCAGGTCTCTTCCCAGCTGGATGTCCTCCAGTCGCCGGCGGCATCGCTCGCAGTATCCCAGGTGAGAGATGATCCGGCGATGCAGATCGGGGTATCGCTTGAGGCGTCCATAGAAAAAGTCGCGCAGGGTCTCCGGCTCGGGGCATTGGCGGGTTTGGTAGTACTGCGTCAGTACACGAAATACGACAAAGGCACAAAGCAGGGCGAGGATCAGCAGCAGGGTCATCATAGCGCTATGCAGATTGGAGGTACTTTACAACTTCAATTCCAAACCGAGGCGAAGGGTTCCTGTTCGGGCGCGATATACTTCGCCCGGCACGATGTCCGTGAGGCCTTGCTGCCAGGAAGCATGCAGGCTGACCCCGCGCCGGAACGACCAGCGCATACCGGCTGTCAGGCTGGGTTCCCACCTTTGAAGATCGGAGTGCAGGGGTTGATCTGCTTTCAGCGACAGAAAACTATTTGACACACTTTCCGAATCGTCCCCCCTCGATCGTTCCGGCCACAGCAGGGCGATCTGGCCCCCGGCTTCGAGACTAAAGGTGGGACTCAGGCGGTAGCCCAGGACGATGGGCAGCCCCAGGCGATTCAGGCGGGCATCCCGCCGGCTGGGAAGAACGGCTGCAGGATCCATCGTCGTTTCAGCCATGGACTCGTCCAGGCCGGCGCGAAGATCCTGCAACACCTCTTCCTCACCCCGCATGCGGTAAGCCGTGGATTGGTACTCCAGTGCGCCGGCCAGATACCAGCGCCGCCCCAGCGCATACTGGAGCCGGAGATGGGCCCAGCCGCCGTCCACTGCATGGTGCAGGGAGGTACTGAAGCCACCGCCGGCATAGATGCCCCACCTGGAGGGGTGCCCCCCGGGCAGAGGGGGTGCGGTGAGGTTTTCAGGAGCGGCGGCCAATAAGTCCGCATCCCATACGGGGAGGGAAGGCACCTGCTCCGCCCGGAGCAATGCCCGGCCGGTCATACGCGGCACCGGCCCGCTCAGGGGAAGCTTCTCCACTACTTTCCGGGATCGCGGCACGACGGTTCTCGGCCGTCCGGTCGCCGCAGATGCCGCTGCGGCCATGGCACCCGGCCTGTTTTCGGGATTTGGGGTGAGCGTGGTTTCGGAACTCCGGGCAGGCGGTGTGCGGTGGGAGGCTTTCGCCGCAACGGGCAAAGCGGACTCCTGGCGAAGAAAGCGCTCCGACGCCGGCAGGGCCAAAAGAAAAAGTCCCAGCCCTGCCCAAAGCAGCCAGCCCGGCAGGTATCGCCGGCGGGGCTGGTGCTCCTCCAGCAGCTGCTTCATCTGTTCCCATCCCCTATCGATCAGGGCTTCGTTCCAGTCGTCATACGGCATGTAGGTAATGCGTTTTGATCAGTTGCTTGAGTGCTTTTCGGGCCTTGGATAGGTGCCATTTGCTGCTGCCCTCCGGAATGCCCAGTTGCTCGCCGATTTCCTTGTGGGTGTACCCTTCGATGGCGTAGAGGTAAAACACCTGCCTCGGAAGATCGGGAAGCTTTTCGGCCAGTTGCAGAAGATCCTCCAGATAAAGGCGGCTGAGCACCCCCTGGGGCAAGGGGGCATCCCGTTCTTCCAGCTCGAGAAAGTGCATTTTAGTCTTTTGATTCCGAAAGTGATCGGACAAAGCGTGAAAGACCAAACGCCGAACCCAACCCTCCAGCGATCCTTTAAATCCGTACTGATCGAGTTTCAGAAATACGCGCAGCATGCCCCGGTTGACAATGTCCAATGCCAGCTCCTCATCGCGCGTGTAGCGCAGGCACATGCGCAACATACCCGGTGCAAACCGGCGGTAGAACTGCTCCTGATGATAGCGGTCCTGCCGCAGGCAGCCGGCCACCAATTCGGCTTCGGATATGTCCTTGGGGCGGGCCATAGAGATCAGAACAGGAGGTTGAAACGCAGCGTAAACCGCCGAAAGAGTAAATTTCGCTCTTCTTGCTCCTGCCCCGGATTCCAGGTGAAAAAGTCCTCGGTATAAGACGCCCGTTGAAAGCGATAGCCTATGTCCATTGCAAAATTGACCTTGGGGTGGGCGCCGAAGCGCACCCCCACTGCCGGATGCAGCAGCCAGCCCCCCCGGGATTCCGCAATGCCTGCATCCCGGTCCGTCAATGCGAAGCCATACCCGGCATCCAGGAGCAGCATCGGTGCCACGTTCGTGCGGCCGAGAAAGGAGCGCAGATGGAGAAATACCGGAACCGATTGATAGTGGTTCCGCAGGGAGTAGCTGTCCAGGCCGCTGCCTACTCCTGCGCCGAGCCAGCGATTGAACTGGAAACCCAGGGCGTAATGCAGGCTCAGCCCGAGGTCCATCCCATCGGTTGAGGTGCGCACAAAATTGGCGCCAAAGGAAAGCAGGTGAAAAAAGCCCTGTTCTTCGAAGGCATAGGGGCGCTTGGCCGGAGGGTTTTCCGCCGGCACTTCGCCTTCCGGCAAAAAACGGACCACCTCCCGGCGCTGGAGCCCAACGCTTTGCCCGCCCAGGATTCGAAAAACCATGGAATCGGCGGTGAGCGAAACCAGTTCGCCTTTCAACTTACTCCCGTCTTCCAGAAAGAAAACATATTGTTGGAGGGCAACTTCCTGCCCGGATAGCCCGGAAGCGGTCAACAAAGCCAGAGAGATCAGTACTACGCGCAGCATCATTGCACCGGGATCGTACTCAGCCGTCTCGGTTGAGTGGGGTCTTGAATGTCGAACTGCTGGATACCGGACGGGCCCACCACGATAGCCAGATCCTCATCCGGAAGCGTAATGACGTCCGTAGCGGTAAAATCAGCGACCCGGCTCACGGTGCCCTGGCCGATGTTCTGCCAGGCGGAAACGTCGAATACTTTCAGCCCTTCCTGGTTATCGCACAGGTACAGATGGTCGTCCGCCACAGAAATCCCGATGGGATTGAACATGGGATAAGACTGAAGCAATTGCGGATGGGTAAGGCTGCTGACGTCCACCACATCCAGCTGATTGACAAAACCCAGGCACTCCGTTCCGTCCCGAAGGGTGACATAGGCAATATTGCCGTCGACGAACACCGGATCACAGGCCTGGGCGTGCTCAAACAAAGCGAGCTGGACAGGCTGAAGCGGATTGGATGCATCGTAGATATACATGCCGTCGTTGGCACCGATGAACAAATGGGGAGCCACTGGGAAAACCGTTTCAATGCCCCAGCCTACATCCACGGTAGCGGCCTGCTGAGGCGAAGCCGGGCTGTTGAGGTCGAATACAAAAAGCCGTACATCATCGATGGCGTACCGATGCGAGTCCATAATGGTAAATCGAGCCAGAGAACCGCCGGTCCCCGTACCCGTTCGCACGGCAGCGTTCAACGACTGAGCCGAGTCTCCGGCACTGAAACGGTTGGGCAGGAAGACCGTAGACTCCTCGACCCAGCGACGGGAACCCCAGCCCTGGAT
>JAJDFU010000226.1 GCA_020528935.1 Saprospiraceae bacterium
CTATACCGACAACGAAGTGTTTGAGGACTCCAAACCACTTCGAGTCGAGTATATATGCGCGTGGAAAGGTTTGGGCGCGCCCAAACCTTTCTGATAGCGGTATAACTTGCGGCAGAGCCTAAGGTTCAGCAGAAGAGCTTCGAAAATACCTATACCTATGCCTACTCGTTCCATTCTCACCCTATCTGTTCTCAGTGTACTTCTGATCGCCCTTTCCTGTCGGCGCTCTACGCCCACCGATCAGATACCCGAAGTCGCCAAGCCTTACCTGGCGGGATACACCACGGGGCTGTTGTCCAAGGCCGGGCCGGTACGCGTGCGCTTTTCCCAGCCTGCCATCGCCCCGGAACAGGTGGGAGCGGAAGCGGAAAGCGAGTTGTTGCGCCTGTCTCCGGGCAGTGAGGGGGCCCTGGTGTGGGAAGATGAGCAAACGCTTCGCTTCGACCCCGATCCCTATCTCAAGCCCGATGCGCCCTACACCGCAACCCTGGCCCTGGGAAAGCTTTTCGACAATTTGCCGCGGGAAGCTCGCACGGTTACTTTCGGTTTTCACACAAAAAAACAACAAGTAGAGCTGGACCTGCGCGGCCTGTATCCCGCCCGGACCCAATCCCTTCAGCAACAGGAACTGCGCGGCAGCCTCTACACGGCCGATGTGGCTTCCGCTGAGGACATGGAGGGCTTACTGGAGGTCCGCCAGGAAGGAGAGCGGCTGCCCGTTCGATGGCAGCATTCGGCTGATCAGCTGCGCCACGATTTCACTGTGGCAGGCATACAGCGCAAGGCGGAAGCCTCCGCCTTGCAGGTCGAACTCAACGGCAAGGCCATCGGAAGCGATATGCGCGAAGAACGCAGCCTGGAAGTCCCGGCACAGGGCGATTTTCGGATTATGCGCGCCCACAGCGGCCAACGCCCGGAACCCTACATCGCTCTGCAGTTTTCCGATCCGCTACAGGTCAATCAGAACCTGGAAGGCCTGGTGACCATAGATGGCTACTCCGGGGGCTTGCGCTACCTGATCGACGGCAATGAGATATTCCTGTACCCGACGGACAAACTCACCGGACGGCTGCGGATTCTGGCCAATCCCGGCATTCGCAATATCGAAGGCCGCCGCATGGCCAACGCCAGTCAGTGGGATGCAGAGCTCCAAACGGCCAATCCGGAAGTCCGCCTGGTCGGAAACGGCGTCATCATGCCCCAATCGAAAGGGCTGCTCTTCCCCTTCGAGGCCATTGGCCTGGAGGGCGTGCTGGTTGAGGTATTCAAGATCTACAATAACAATATCCTGCAGTTTCTACAGACCAACAATCTGGATGGTTCGGACGATCTCTACCGCGTCGGCCGGCTGGTTTTGCAGGAGGAGATCGAGCTGAAGCTGCTGAACCCCGAAGCCGATGCGGCCAACTGGTCGCGCTATGCCCTGGACCTCAGCAGCCTTTTCCAGCAGGACCCCGAGGCCATCTACCAGGTTCGGCTGGGCTTCCTTCCGCAGCACGCGACCTTCGCCTGCCCGGATGGGTATACCGAAGGCGATATGCCCTTTGAGCCCAAGCGAACGGCAGAAGGCGAAATTGAATCCTTCATGGAGTCCTGGTACGGGCTGTCCGGCTACTACCGCGGCTATTGGGACTATCGCGACAATCCCTGCACGCCCGCCTATTACAACCGCCAGCGATTCGTACAGCGCAATGTCATTGCATCCAATCTCGGCCTCATCGCCAAGGGAAACGACCGCCACGACTTCACCGTGGCCGTCACCGACCTGCTCAGCACCAAGTCGGTTTCGGGGGCCGAACTGACCTTCTACGATTTCCAAAATCAGCCCATAGGCCGGGCCACTACGGGAAGCGACGGCCTGGCCAGGGCCAGCCTGGAGCGAGCACCCCACACGGCTGTAGCCGAGTACCAGGGGCAGAAGGGTTACCTGCGGCTGACGGATGGCAATGCCTTATCCCTCAGCCGCTTCGACGTGGACGGCCTGCGCCCCCAACAGGGTCTGAAAGGCTTTTTCTATGCCGAACGCGACGTTTGGCGTCCCGGCGATTCCATTTACCTGAACTTCGTGCTTAAGGAAGCCGGCGAGCAGTTGCCGGAAGCGTATCCGGTCACTCTGGAACTGTACGATCCCAGGGGGCAACTCTACTGGAGCAAGACGGAAACCGCTCACAGCGGGCGCATTTACCCCTTTCACCTGGCGTCCGCCGCTTCGGCGCCCACCGGACTGTGGCGTGCAGAAGCCAAGGTGCGGGCCGCCCGCTTTCGCAAGAACCTGCGCATAGCGACCATCAAGCCCAACCGGCTGGCCATCGAGCTGAACCTCGAGGGCCCAGCGATCGACCTCACCGTTCCGCCGGATCTCCGCCTGAAGGCCAATTGGCCACACGGCCCACCGGCCGGCGGACTGAAAGCCGTGGTGGATGCCGAAGTGGGCAGCGCAAAAACGACTTTTGATCAATGGCCGGATTATTCTTTTGACGATCCCACTCGCTCCAGCCCTCCCGCCGCGGTCACGCTCTTTGAGGGCCTGCTCAATCAGAAGGGCGAAGCTACCTTTACCGCGGATCTCCTGCGCAACCGAAAGCCTTCCGGAAAGATGCAAGCCCGCTTCCGCACGCGGGTGTTCGAACCCGGGGGAGATTTCAGCACCGATGCCTTTTCCGCTACGCTGAATCCATTCAGGGCCTATGCGGGGCTCAAACTGCCTCAAAACGCCTACGGACAAAAGCGGATGGACGCAGGTTCTACAGCCGACCTGGAGATCGTGGCGGTGAACGATGAGGGACGCCCACTTGCCAACCGCAACCTGAAAGCGGAGTTGTACCGCGTCAACTGGCAGTGGTGGTGGGAACAGGATCGCATCCGCAACGTGTCCAACGGGGGCAATTTCTACGAAAACCGGCAGGAGACCACCCTTTCTACCAATGCCTCCGGAAAAGCGGAATGGACAGTGCGGGTCGAGGATTGGGGACGCTACCTGGTGCGCGTCTGCGATACCCAGGACGGCCATTGTACCGGCGATTTCCTGTATGTGGGCTATCCCTACGGAGCAGAAGACGTGGATCAATCGGAAGCTGCCATGCTGGCATTCGCAGCCGAAAAACCCCAATATCAGGTAGGCGAAGAAGTGACGTTGCGCATTCCGGCCTCGGAGCGCAGCCGGGCGCTGGTGAGCCTGGAAACGGGCTCCGAACTACTGGAAACCTTCTGGGTGGACCTGGATGCCGGCGACAATACCTTCCAGTTTGAATCTACCCGGGATATGGTGCCCAACGTCTATGCCCATGTGAGCCTGCTGCAACCCCACGGGCAAGTGCTCAACGACCGGCCCATGCGCATGTACGGGGTCATTCCCGTTTCTGTGGAAGATCCGGCAACGGTGCTCGAGCCCACCCTGGATATGCCCGCCGAACTGAAACCCAGGGAAACTTTTACGGTGGAAGTGGGCGAAGAAAACGGCAAAGCCATGAGCTATACCCTGGCCGTTGTGGATGAGGGGCTCCTGGGCCTCACCCGCTTTAATACCCCCAACCCGCACGAAGCGTTCTACGCCAAAGAGGCGCTGGGCCTGCGCACCTGGGATGTGTACGACCAGGTACTGGGCGCCTACGGCGGTCAGCTGGACCGCGTGCTGAGTGTGGGGGGCGGCGGCATGGTGAAAGGCCGGCCGGATCCCGAGCAGGTAAATCGCTTTGAGCCGGTCGTCATGCATCTGGGGCCCTTTCGATTGAAACGCGGTGAAAAGGCCAGGCATCAGCTCTCCATGCCCAACTATGTAGGGGCGGTGCGCACTATGGTGGTGGCTTCTTCGGGCGATGGGGCCTATGGAGCGACCGACGAAACCGCAGCGGTGCGCCAGCCGCTCATGGTCCTGGCGACGCTCCCGCGAGTGCTGGGACCCGGCGAATCCTTCCGGCTTCCGGTCAATGTGTTTGCCATGGACGGTAAGGTGCGGGATGTAGAGGTGCGCCTGCGCGAAACCAGCGGGCTGGTTCGCCTGACCGGCGGAGCCACCCAGCGCCTGCAATTCCGGCAAACCGGAAGCCAACTGGCCTATTTCGACCTCGAGGTTTCCGAGCGGGTAGGCACGGCGCGCTTCGTCGTGGAGCTGGCTCTTATCCACATCTCCGGGCCCCCGG
>JAJDFU010000257.1 GCA_020528935.1 Saprospiraceae bacterium
ACCTGGCCCACGGCGCGCAGGGTGTTCTTGTCGATGATGTCCAGGTTGTCGTCGTGGGTGTGCCAGTAATGGCCAAAGCCGGTCTGGGTGTTCACGGGGCGGTTCACGATGTCGATCATGGGGATGCCGGCGATGGTATTTACGAAGTAGTGGTCGTCCAGGATGCCGGGGGTCCGTTCGTTCACGAAGTAATTGCCGTAGCCCATGGCCTGGGCCAGCTTCCACACCTTGTTCATCACCTGGGGGGCGAAGCGCATGGAGAAGCCCTCCTTGGTGAAGCGGGCGCCCTTGGAGCCCACCATATCCAGCAGGATGCCGTACCGGGCATCGTAGCCGGGCACATGCGGATTGCGCGACCAGTACTGGGAGCCCAGGCCCCAGCTTTCGTTGTTCTCGCCTCCGCTCTCGCCGTAGTCCTCCGCATCGAAGAAGACGATGTCTACCCCGATATCCGCGGGGTTTTGCCCGAAGAGGCGAGCCACTTCCAGCAGTACGGCCACGCCGCTGGCGCCGTCGTCGGCTCCGAGTATGGGCTCGTCCTTGCGGCCTTTTTCGTCCCCCGGGGGGGAGTCGGCAAGGGGCCGGGTATCCCGGGGGGCGGCCAGTGGGTTGCGGTGGCCGGCAGCGGGATTGAACCGGCCGATGATGGTGGTGGCGTGCAGGCGGGTGCCGTCGTAGGCCGTGGGCGGGAAGTTCTGCTCCATCACCTGGGCGCCGTAGGCTTCCAGCTTGCGCACCAGCCAGGCCCGGGTGTTTCGATGCCCCTCGGTATTGGGCACGCGCGGGCCGAATTCCAATTGCCCGGCCACAAAGGCAAAGGCCGAGTCCTTGTTGAAGCGCGGAATGGTTACCGCCGGGCTGGTGGCGGGCTTGGCCCCGGCTTCGGAAGCCGAAGAGGAAGCCCCGGACGAATCGGAACCGCAGCTGCCGAAAAGCAGGAGCAAAGGAAGAGCCAGGCCGGCAAAGAGGCGTGTCATAGCGATGGTTTTGAACAAAGAGCGGATCAAGAGGCCAAGGGTTGATTGGAGAGGTAAAAATCGGAAATTAATGGGTTTCAGGAAGGCTGTTGGCCATTTGCTTTGGGCTTTTGGTTCATTCAGACGGTTAGATGGTAGACAGTTAGACGGTAGACTCCTGGAAGTGTTCTTACCTATTCACCTCTGCTGCTTTTTTCAGCTTGCCTGCCGGGGCAGGGCTGGCATTTTGAGATGCCCAGGGTCTTTCAGGCACCTCCCTTCTTCCCTTTCCTGGAAATCGGGATCGTGCCCTCAGGTAAGCGTATCACCACTACGCCTTCAGATGCTGCCAGCCCTGGGCCTGGATATCGTGGATGTTGCCGCCCTTGGTGTGCAGCTTGATGCCGTCGGCCTTGGGTACCATCTCGCCGGCGATGTAGATATCGGGCAGGAAGCGCACCTTGTCCACCTCCTCCGGGGCGATGGTGAAGAGCAGCTCGTAGTCCTCGCCTCCGTTGAGGGCGCAGGTGACGGGGTCCAGTTTGAACTCCAGCGCCTGCATCTGGGCATCGGGATGGATGGGCACACCGCTCTCCTCTACAAAAGCCCCCACCCCCGACTGGGTGCAGATGTGGAAGAGATCGGAGGCCAGGCCGTCGGATACATCGATCATACTGGTGGGTACCAGCCCGTTTTTCTCGAAGGCCTCGATCATTTCCTTGCGGGCTTCGGGCTTGAGCTGCCGCTCGATGAGGTAGGCCGATTCGCCCAGATCGGGCTGCGTATCGGGGTTGTCCAGGTAAAGCTGCTTTTCGCGCTCCAGCAGCTGGAGGCCCAGAAAGGCGGCGCCCAGATTGCCGGTCACGCACAGCAGGTCGCCCACGCGGGCGGTGTTGCGGTAGGTGACGCGTTCTCGGTCCACCTGCCCCAGGGCGGCCACGCTGAGGACCAGCCCCTGGCGGGAGGAGTTGGTATCGCCGCCGATGAGGTCTACGCCGTAGCGGGTGCAGGCCAGCTTGATACCCTCGTACAGTTCCTCTACGGCCTCTACGGAAAAGCGGTTGGACAGGCCCAGGGAAACCGTCACCTGGCGGGGCCGGCCATTCATGGCGTAAATGTCGGACAGGTTGACCACTACGGCCTTGTAGCCCAGGTGCTTGAGCGGGGCGTACATCAGGTCGAAGTGGATGCCTTCCAGCAGCATATCGGTGCTGAGCAGGGTGAGGGCCTCGCCGCCGTAGTCCACCACGGCCGCGTCGTCGCCGACCCCGCGCACGGAGGAGGGTTGTTTGAGCTCCAGGTCGCCGGTGAGGTGATCGATGAGGCCGAATTCGCCCAGGTCGGCTATTTCGGTTCGTTTGGGTTGATCCATGTAGTCAGTCTCGGTTTGAGTCCCGAAGGACGTCCGCGGTCTTTGGTCCGCAACCGGCGAAGCTGTAGGCGGTCTTGCGGGGGTGGAGTGGGGCTGGTCTCCGGTTGAAGGAATGGCAGCACGCCTGCCGAGCTTCGCTCCAAAGGCAAACTTCCATTTTTCTGCTTACGAGCTTCCGGTCGCCCCCTACCTCACAACTGGTTGATGAGCTCCAGGAGTTCGCTGGTTCCGGAGTAGTCTTCGCCCTGCGCCTTGGCGATCTCGATCGCCTCTTCGGCGGCTTTGCGGGCTTTTTTCTTTTTGCCCAGCTTGTAGTAGAGCGCGGCCAGGGTATCCATATTGTAGTACTGCTTGCTCAGGTCCACCGACTTCTGGGCCCAGGCCAGGGCTTCTTCCAGCATGGCTTTGTCTTCCACGCTTTCGTAGAAGGTCCAGGCCATGTTGTTGAGGTCCACGGCGGCTACTTCGCCTTCGCGCAACATACTTTCCATAAACCGCACGGCTTCCGGGGCGAACTTCTCCATATCGCCCTTGCGCTCGTAATAGCCCATGCGAAGGATGTTCTTCATCTGGTCGGCTTCCTCGGGCGGGTAGGTGCGGTCCAGCATCTTCTGGGCCTGCTCGAGGCCGTATTCGCCCAGGTCGCCGAAGGCCAGCTGAATGGCGCCGTTGGCGATCTTTCCGCGCACGGCCGGCTCGCCGATGAGTTGCTCAAATTCGGCCCGGTGGTCGAGGATGTAGTTAAACATTTCGGAGCTGGGATCTTCGGCGTATTCGAAGATGAACTCCATATTCTCCTTCGTGCTCCAGTCGTCCTGGGTGGCTATGTACTCTTCGGCAACGCGAAGGTGAGAGCCGTCCATTTCGGCTGCTTTGAGCGCGGTGTATTTTTTCAGGAATTCCGGCTCGCGATTGCCTTCGGCGTATTGGGTTTCGAGATAGGCCATATTCGCCTGGGGATCATTGGCGGTACGCCCCAGCTGCTCGAAGGCCCCGGCTTCGTGGTAGCCCACCCCGCGGTGCACCAGCTCGCCCTCGCTGTTGAGGAACAGCAGGGAAGGATAAGCCTGTACGCCGTAGCGCTCGGCCAGCACCACGCCCTCGCCTTTCTCCATGTCCATTTTCACATTGACGAAGTGTTTGTTGTAAAAGTCCGCCACCTCACTGTCGGTGAACACGTCGCGGTCCATCATCTTGCAGGGGCCGCACCATACGGCGTAGGCATCCATGAAGATGAGCTTGTTCTCGGCATCGGCCTTGGCCAGTGCCTCCTTGAAGGTGCCTTTTTCAAATTGGATTTGCGCATACAGACCAGCGGCCGGCAGCAGAAGGGTAAAAAGCAGGGCGATAAAACGCATGGGGTCGTATTTTTTAACACATTAGAAAAACGCAATATTCACCTTAACCGAGCCGGCGAAGGAAAAATTGCACGCGCATCAGAGCTTCTTTATCCGGAGCGGCCAGTTTCAGGGCCTTTTCAGCGGCTTCCCGCGCTTCTTCCTTTTTGCCGTTGGCCAGCAGCTCTTCGGCATAGCGCAGGTAGTACCGGGCCTGGTTTCCTTTTTTGGCGGCCTTCCTGGCCAGATCCTCCGCCAACTCCCGGGTGGATTCGGCATCCGGGAAGGCGCGGCGCAGGTCGCGGGCCAGCTCGGCCAGTCCGGCGGGATCGTTGCCAATTTCCTTTTTGGCGTAAGTTTTGGCGGCATCGGCATAGGCTTCCGGCGGCCCCAGTTCCCGGTAGGCGTCCATGGCCACCTGAGGCACGAGGGGCCCCGCTCGCCGGGGGTTGGGGGCTTTCATATCCGCGATGGCCCCGCCCCGCCGCATTTCGGGTGGGTT
>JAJDFU010000225.1 GCA_020528935.1 Saprospiraceae bacterium
ACATAAGTGACTGAAAACAAGCTTGTTTTCAGCCACTTATCGTCATTATTCACGGGTTTCCGTGAATAATTCGGGTTAATGCTGTTTCAAGAAAAACACAGGTATTGTGCGGTTTTAATGATAAAGTGCCATATTCTTTAGAGGCATTTTACCCTTGAAGCGGTATAAATTGCTGAATGTCAAAACCTCACCTTTTTTTGCGCGGGGTTCGGCAGCGGTCGCCGGCGAGGCGGAGACGGATCCGGACTTACTGGCCGGCCCGCACCTTATCGCGGTAGATGGCCTTGAGCACCTGGTTGCGGCGTTGTACGGAGGGCTTGGTGAATTCGCGGCGGTTGCGGATCTCCTTCATAATGCCCACATTCTGATACTTGCGCTTGTAGCGCTTCAACGCGCGATCGATGCTTTCGCCATCTTTGATTTCGATGATCAGCATGGATGTGATTTTGCTTTGAACAAATGATTCAGAACCGCAAAAATAGCAAAAAACCGAATTGGAGGTGCGAAAAAAATGGGCGCCCGATCAGCTGCGCGTGCGCCTGCGGCGGGGCTTCAGCCGGATCTCGTACAGGTCCGTTCGGCGGTCCTTGATGTTTTGTACGCTGCCGTGCTCGTGCAGTTCCTTGAGCAGCTCCAGGTCCACATCGGCAATGACGGTCATCTCGGTATTGGGCGTGGCTTCGGCCTTGATGGGATTGGTGGGAAAGGCGAAGTCCGAAGGGGTGAAGATGGCCGACTGGGCAAACTGAATGTCCATGTTGTTGACCCGCGGCAGGTTGCCCACGCAACCGGCCATGGCCACGTAACACTCGTTCTCGATGGCGCGGGCCATGGCGCACAGGCGCACCCGGTTGTAGCCGTTCTGGGTGTCGGTGAGGAAGGGCACGAAAAGGATCTGTATGCCCTGCTGAGCGTACAGGCGGGCCAGCTCCGGGAATTCCACATCGTAGCAGATCAGGATGCCGATGCGGCCGCAGTCGGTGTCGAATACCTGAATTTTATTACCGCCCACCATGCCCCAGGCCAGTTGCTCAGAGGGCGTGGGATGTACTTTGTAAAAGCTTTCCCAGCTGCCGTCGCGCCGGCAGAGATACGACACGTTCAGCAGCTGACCATCCTCTACGATGGGCATGCTGCCGGCAATGATGTTGACGTTGTAGCTCACGGCCAGGTCGAGAAAGCGCTCCCGCAGGGGCACCGAATACTGGGCCAGCTCCCGGATGGCCTTGGCCTCGCCCAGGTGATTGTACTCGGCCATGAGCGGAGCGTTGAAGAACTCGGGGAAAAGGATGAAGTCCGACTCGTAGGCGCTTACGGCATCCACGAAGTACTCGGCCTGGGTCAGGAGCGCATCCATGTCCTTGAACAGGCGCATCTGCCACTGCACCAGGCCAATGCGCACCACCGTCTTGGTGTTGATCAGGGTGGGCCGGGGCTCGTAGTAGATGTTGATCCACTCCAGCAGGGTGGCGTACTCCAGGCTTTCGCGATCGCCCGGCAGGTAGTTCTTGAGCACTTTGCGCACGTGAAAGTCGTTGGAGAGCTGAAAGGTGAGGGTGGGATCGTAAATATCCTTCATCTTCACCTTCTCGATGTACTGGCGGGGGGTGAGTTCGCCGGCGTACTTCTTGTAGTTGGGAATGCGGCCCCCGGCAATGATGCCGCGCAGGTTGAGGTTTTCGCACAGCTCCTTGCGAGTGCTGTACAGACGCCGGCCCAGGCGCATGCCCCGGTAGTCGGGATGTACGAACATGTCGATACCGTACAGCACGTCGCCCTCGGGGTCGTGGGTGCTGAAGGTCTCGCCCCCGGTGATCTGGTCGTACGTGTGATTGTCGCCGTACTGGTCGTACTTGACGATGATGCTGAGGGCGCAGGCCACCACCTGCTCGTCTATGCTGATGCACAGCTGCCCGTCCGGAAAGATCTCCAGGAGTTGTTCGATGCTTTCCTCGCTCCAGAAGTCGCTACCCATGCCGGTGCCGCTGTAGGCCCGGATCATGGTTTCCTTCAGGGAGCGGTAGTCTTCCAGGCGCAGATTGCGCAGCTCGATCTTGGCGTGGGTCAGTGCGTCAGGGGCCGCCATAGGATTTTACTGGCTTAAACGCCGGGGAGCGCAGCGAAGTTGCAGCCTACTTGTAGTACCGGCGCATCATGCGGCGCACGTACCCCAGGCGGGCTATGCCGAAGGCCAGGATGAACGGGGCAATGACCAACAGCCCGATGCCCACATGGCGGATGTCGCTCAGGCGGTCGATCTCCAGGATGGACACTCCGCTGGCCAAAAAGACAATACCGGTGCGAAAGTAAGCTAAGAAGGTGCGCTCATTGGCCAGGCGCGTGCGCTCGATGGCCAGCCAGTCGCGCGTGATCAGGGGGGAATCTTCGGTCGGCTTGCTCATATATGAACACTTGTTTGTTTATTCATGGGACGAAGATACGGCCTTTGCGTCACAGTTGGGGGGGGGTGTGCGTACCGTGAGCCTGGGCCTGGCCGATTGGGTGAAGGTGCGGCCTCTCGCACGCCAATGGGAGGTTTTGTCATGTAGCGGTCAGCACAACCTGAAGCTTAGGTTACGGTATACCGGTAACGGAGCGGCTTAGGTTTCCCCCACCACTTGCTCCCCTGCCGGGAAAACGCCATTCTATCCTGAAAACCGAAAAAATCCGATCGCCCAGCCTCACCTTTTGGCACACCGCTGGATTAATGAGCGATTAAATCCTGAAGCGTATAGCCCCAGATGGGGATGTCTGTCACATCTTTGCCGCGCAGTTTTCCGTCAATGAGGTATTCTTTCTGCATGATCCGTTGACCCCATTCGATCAAGCGGTCCATCTCCGGCGTCTCGACATCAACCCGATCAGCGAGGTAGCGAAAGACGCATAAACCAAATGGGATATCGTCCTGAAAATACCGGTGACCGGCCGGACATTTCACCTTGCCGGCAACACCGGTCTTTTCGACCGGTGTCGTTATACCCTTATAGGCGAGGTTTGTTCGGTAGCAGGTGAGCAAGGAGGTGGGGTCTCCGATATTATCGCCGTAGGATTTAAAGATCTCCAGGCGGGATCTTACGCCCGACAGATCCACCTGCGGATGCTTGTCCATAATGACATCCCGGATTTGAAGCGCTTCCGCATTCAGCCGCTCCAGAGAGGTCGCGGAATACGCATCCATATCCTCATAGAACAACGGGATATCGCTTTCGTCCCAGGTGGTCCCGGGGCCATCCCAGTCCTTGAAAATGCCGTGCATGCGGGCTGGGTGGGTCAGCGCGTTTGTGGTATTCATGACACAGGCCAGAAAATGGGATTGTCGCCGAAACTCCAGGGGGGTCGCGATCAGCTCTTCGAAAAACGGGATAACCTCCTGCGCGCTCGGACCGGCAACACATATATTGACAAAGGTCTTTGCCCCGAGGATTTTGACGTGGGAGCCAAAGGTAACGATCCGGCTCGCAAAAGGGTACAGACCGAATCCGAAGTACGTAATGGAGTCCGGGAACCCCAGCTTTTTCCCCATGGCAGGTAGGTGAATACCCTGCAGGAACAGGCCACCGACGATGGTGTCTTCACCGAGATGGGGGCCAATGCCCTTCATCCAGGTCGGGTATATACTGATCGGACCACAAAATATGACTACATCAGCGCCCCGGATCACCTCGGCCGGGTCCGATGCATACGTGGCCGTTCCTCGGCACTCGAAAGCATCGCTTTCATTCGGACCGGAAACCTCACAGAGCACCTCATCGGCCTGCCGGAACGCCTCCAGCTCGGAGTCCATGACCCAGGCCCGCACTTCGATATTTTCTAGCCGGCCGGCCATGGCTATAAGGATGTGGGCGGAGGAACCGCCTCCACAAAGAGCAATGGTCCGCTTTTTTCTGCTTGAATTCGCCATCTGGGGATCTCTCTCTTTGCCGGACAATATACCACTTTCGAAAAGGCTTAGCTTCATCCGTACCAAGCAAGTCGAGAACATACTTACGCGAAAAGGTTTGGGCGCTGCGCCCAAACCTTTTCGCGTAGCGGCATCGCTCAATCGTCCCACCGGCTACCACGCGGCACCAATATCAAGGTGGCAGGCCGTTTGCTGGTTACACCCGAGGCACCACGATCACCGGCTGGGTGAGCACGCGGTTCTCCTGTTGTACGCGCAGGT
>JAJDFU010000617.1 GCA_020528935.1 Saprospiraceae bacterium
TTCTCTCTGAAATTCGGTCAGTCGGTATTGTGCTGTACCTCTGGTGTTTGCTCTATCTTGATGATGTACCAGGCGGCGATCTCAAACCCGATCTGAAAACGGTAGTAATTCTGCAGATCAGACAGGTGGATGTCGTAGCTGGCCATGACGCGCAGATCCTTCCATTCCACCCCCGCCAGGATCATCCCGCTATCGCCAAAGCGGTAGCCGGGACCAAAGCGCAGGCTTACCTCTTTCTCTTCATTGATCTTCACGGCCCCCAGCACCTGCAGGATGGTCTCGGAACGGCCTGCATTGGTGGTCTGGAAGAAAGCCGAGGGCAGCAGGTCCCACGGTTCACTGAGCGGGTATTGCACGTTGGCATGGGCACGGATGGTCATGGGCTGTTCGCGGGTGCCTTCATCGGTACCGCCCGCTGAAAGTACGGCGTACTCGGGCTGCAGAATGTGGCTCAGGGCAGCGCCCGCCTCCAGGCGAATGTTCTCCCCCAGCACGGTGCGCAGCATGGCGCCGGCACCCAGGTCAAAGAAGTTGGAATTGTTTACCGAAATGCCAGTGGGCATAGTCGATATGTTATCCTGGAAAGTGGATTGCGAGAGGTTGCTGCCGAAGAGTTCCGGCCGCTGATCCAGGTCGTCTATAGACCGGCCGGCCGTGCCGGCCTGCAGGGCAAAGGTGAGGACCGTGCGCCGCTGCGGGTCCAGCGACCAGTGATAGGCGATGGATCCCATGAAGCTGTTGGCCGACAGGTTGAGCCGCCCGGCCCGGTCCGAGAAGAACATACCGCCTACCCCCACCCAGTCTTTCTTGCCGAAGCCCCGAAACAGCGGTGCATCGATGTAAAAGGCCGTAGTGACGAACTGGTTGGACAGAAAGCTGAAGCCCCACTGATCGCGGTAGATACCACCCACCCGCGCCGTGCCCAGGTAGGCACCGGTGAGCGACGGGTTGAGGCTGAGCGGCGACATGTTGTACAGCGAAAAATGCGCATCCTGAGCCGTCAGACGCAGGGTGAAAACCAGGGCAACGAGAAGCGTCAAATATCTTTTCATAGGCCAATGGGCGGTTTGAAGGCGTTGCGTTACACAAGCATCTCGCAAGCTAATACCTACCCGGGATATAGCCAAAAATTTGCAGCGGCCTGTTTAGCGCTTGATGGTGATCGTCGCCTCCAAGTCGCTCCCCCGCGGCCGGATGTGCAGTATGTGCCGCCCGGCATCCCAGTTCCAGTTGCCGGCCGGCAAGGCCTTACCGCCCAGTTGGATACTTCGCGGCGCCTCCGCCAGGCCGTACACCTCCAGGCTGCTCCAGGCCGGGGCAGGCAACAGATCGGACGAAGCCCGGGATCCCATTTGGATAGCCATCCGAATCTGGATGCGCCGCGCATCCACTTCGGCTTCCGGTGCCAGCAGGGCGTACTCCTCTTTTTCGTAAGCGCCGGGCGTATGGCCGTCGTCCACGTAGCACCGGCCCTTCACCAGCCCCTCTCCTACGGGCAGGAAGAGCTTCCAGGCGATGCTGTCGTTGAACCAGCGACCGGCATTCCCGCTGCCCGCGTATTCGGGCAGCCAGCTGCCGGCCCGCACCAGCAGGGGGATGCGATCGGCCGGGCCGGGCTGCACTACCGGCATGCCGCCGGGCAGGGGCCGCCCTCCGCGGTAGTAGTCGTACCAGTAGCCCTCCGGTAATTGCAGCAGGCGCAGGTCCGCCCCTTTTTCCAGCACCGGAGCCACCAGCAGGTGCTCGCCCCAAAGATATTGGTCCTCCCGGCCGGCCAGGGCGGTATCCGCTGGAAAGTGGAAGGCCATGGGCCGGGCCAGGGGCCGGCCCTGCAGGTGGGCTTCCCAGGTGAGGGTGTAGTTGTAGGGCAGCAGGCGGTAGCGCAGGGCGATCGCCTCCTTTACGCGGGTCTGCACGCTGTCCGGATAAAAAATAGGCTCCGGCATAATGCCCAGCGCATCGCCGTGCACCCGCATGATGGGGGTAAAGGTACCCAGCTGCAGCCAGCGGGTGTACAGCTCTTCGTCGCGCGGACCACCCGTGAAGCCGCCCAGGTCCGAGTGCATGAAAGGCACCCCGCTCATGCCCATACCCAGCATGATGGGCAGCTGGGCGCGATAGGCATCCCAGCTGCGGCTCACATCGCCGCTCCAGGGAAAGACGGCGTAGCGCTGCATGCCGGTCGTGCCCGAGCGGTTGAGATTGAACAGCCGCTGCCTGGGAAAATCCTTCCGGTAGCCCTCCCAAAGGATGCGCGACCAGTAGTTGCCGTACAGGTTGTGCACCTCTTCGGCCGAGCCATTTACGTGCATCATGCCCGCGGGGTGGTTTTCCGGCTCGCCGCTGTCGCACCACCAACCGGCCAGCCCCTTGAGCGTCTGTTTGCGGTAGAGTGGCCAGAACCATGCCCGGGCTTCGGGCTTGAATACGTCCAGCAGACCGGCCGGGCCGGCCCAGAAGTCGGGGATGACAAAAGGCGAGCCATCGGCCTGGCGAGCCAGGAGTTCGCGATCCACCAGTTCGTCCCACAGGCGCGTATCGCGGATGAAGTAGCTCTCGCTGATGAGGATGGTCTGCACCCCCCAGTCGGCCAGCCGGCGGATCATGCCTTCGGGATCGGGCCATTGCCGGGGCTGCCAGGCCCAGTCGCCCATGCGGTCCCGGTCGCCAAACCAGTACAGGTCGATGAGTATGGCATCCAGAGGGAAGCCGGCATCGAGGGTGCGGCGGGTAATGTTCAGGGCTTCCTCCTGTGTGCGATAGCCGAAGCGCGACTGGATGTAGCCCAGCGCCCAGCGGGGCGGCAGGGGCTGGCGGCCTACCAGTTCGGTGAATGTGCGCAGGATCTCCGGCGGGTCATTCCCGGGGATGAGGAAGACCGAGAGCAAGGTGTCCTTCACCCCTGCCTCCAGCACATCGGACTCGGTATGGCCCATATCCAGGTAGCCGCGGCGGTAGGAGTCGAACAGGATGCCGTAGCCTTCGGAGCTGAGCAGGAAGGGAATGGACACGTTGAGGGCCGCCTCGCCGTAGGTGTAGCCGTAGTTGGCCGTGGTGTAGTGATAGAAGCGCTGCCCGCGCTTGTCGAGGGGTGTGGCCCGCGAGCCGCCGCCGTAGAGCCGCTCGCCGGGCTTCAGCTTCAGGCGGATGCCCGTCACCGGGCCGATGAGGGTATCGGAGGTGTCGAAAAAGAAGCCTCCGGCCGCTTCCAGCAGGGAGCGCTCCTCGCTATTTAAGGCAAAGCGGATGGGCGCGGGTTCAACCTCCAGAGAAGCCCCCTGAGCCGCTCCGGGAAAGCGGTAGGCCCGGCCGGCAACTTCGGGCATCGGCAGGGGCAGAGCTTGCGCTTCCGGCAGCAGGGCCTCGGAGGGCGGCACTTCGGTAGCTCCGGTGGGCAGAAAGACCAGGTTGAGCACTCCGCCGGGATAGCGGCGCACCAGCAGGCGTCCGCGGCCGTCGGAAAAGGAAACGGCCCCGGACGGCAGGCGCTCCGGCCGGCCGCGCAGCGCGCCCAGGAAGCGACCGTCGCGGCCGTCGGCCCGTTCCAGGGGGCCGTTGGGGAATTTGTCCAGCTCGGGGTAGAAGATGTCGCCTTCGTCCGCCGACTTGCCCACAATGGTACCGCTCGCATCCCGGAAGACGAAAGCCAGTTGCAGCAGCTCTTCGTCCTCGGGCAGGCCGTAGAAGCTTCGGGGGTGGAGGCGGATCCGATGCCGATCCGATCCGATCGGCTCCATACGCACGCGGGGATCGTCCTCCCCCCACTTGCCCTGTACGAAACGCCAGCCGGAAGGCTCGAAGACGGTGCCGGTGATCAGCCCGGAATGCAGGTAGACCGGCCCCTCCTGACCGGCCAGGGCGCCGTTGCCCAGGCGGGCGTCATAGGTGATGGTGACGGTATCGTCGGCTGTGAATTCGGCCGGCTCGCAGGTGATGATCTGCGCGCCGGCAAGCACGGGGCCCAGCAGGAGCACCCCCAGACAGCGAAGGAAATGGTTCATCCTTTTGGTGTGGCAATTAGGGAAAAGCGCGGAGTTGGTACATTCAATCCCTTAGGGCTTGACCGAACCTTTTCGTTTCTAACGGAGGTAGCACTACCCGTCAGGGCAGTTGGTCCCCTGACGGGACTCGGGGCTGCACTCA